>JBKPQV010000297.1:0-5217 GCA_046734235.1 Acidobacteriota bacterium | reverse complement strand
CGTTGCCGGTCCCATCGAGTACGCGACCACCATCCATAAGCATGCCGGTCGATCGGGAGAGAACCGGAACGCCCAATGACCAGCCATCGAGCCCGCGTTTGCTGGCCCTACGGGATCGGCTTACCTCAGGTGATCGGACCGCGCTTGATAAGTTCTGGAAGGAAATTAGCGAACAGGGCGCGCCGATGGTTGAGACGGCACAAGGCAGTGATAGCGATGTGCTTGTAACGATGCTTTGGCGAGGCGGGGAAGAGACGAGGAATGTTTTCGTCTTTCGCTTAGGGGACGTCAGTAAATCGATGGCGCGGTTGCTCGACACTGACTTGTGGTACAAAACCTTTCGGCTTCAGAAGGGCGCGCGCTTTAGCTATCAATTCGCGACGAACCTTCCCGACCCGAAAGAGTGGCGAGGTATCAACGGGTTTGCGAGCGCACTCCAGAACGACCCACTCAATCCGCTCCAGTTCGTTGAGCGTCCAAACGAACTGAACCCGTATGAAGTGTTTTTCACTTCAGCGGTGGAGCTGCCTACCGCCGAGCCACAAATTTGGAACGTCGTTCGTCCGAAAGTTCCTACTGGACGAGTGCAGCGCGACAAATTCGCCAGCAAACTCCTCGGCAATGAGCGTCCAATTTGGATCTACACGCCACATGGCTACGCTGCCGGTAAGAAGCCTTACGGTCTGTTGGTGCTTACCGATGGCGGTCTTTTTGTAAACTCGGTTCGGGTTGCAACTATTCTCGATAACTTGAGCGCCGCGGGTTTGATCCCTCCGCTGGTCGCCGTGATGGTGGAGAACCCTCATCGCTTCCGCGAGTTGGCATGCAATTCAGAATACGCGGACTTCCTGGCCCAGGAGATTGTGCCCTGGGCGCGCGCTAACTACCACGCGACCGACCGTCCTGAGCAGACAATCATCGGCGGCACGAGCTTCGGCGGATTGCAGGCGGCTTGCGTAGGGCTCAAGCATTCAGAGGTGTTCGGCAACGTGCTTTCTCAGTCGGGTTCTTTCGAGTGGATGCCCGATGGTGAAAAAGAGCCGGAGTGGGTGACCCGCCAGTTCGCCGCCGGCCCGCGTCTGCCTTTGCGCTTTTCGTTCGAAGCCGGACTGATGGAAGGGACCTGGTGGTGGCGTGATCTCATGTTACAGCAACCCAACGCGCCGCCTGCTAATTTGATAGACCCCCCAAAGCTCCTGGCCAACCGTAATTTGAGAGACACACTGCATAGCAAAGGATACTCGGTCCATTACACGGAATTTAACGGGAACCACACTGGATTGAATTGGCGTGGAACGCTTGCGAGTCACCTGATAGCGCTTGTAGGTATCAAGCCTGAGCCGAAGATTTCTTCGTCGAGCAGTGCTCCTGTCGCATCAGCTTTGGTCCGTCGCAAACCGGTCGCAACCGATGAAGTCAAAGTACCCACCGCAACGTTGAAAAGTTACGTTGGCAGATATCAACTCGACACGCAGATCAACCTCGTTATCGATGTAAGCGTTGAGAATGATTCTCTTTGGGTCAAGCCCTTAGACCTGAAGGCACGACGCATGATTGCGGAATCCGACTCTAGGTTTTCCGACAGCGAGATTCCAGATCTTCACCTCACCTTCATTAAAGACGAAAAAGGGAACGTCACTGGCCTAACTCTAAATACCGGCACCGGAGATATTCGAGTTAACAAGATGAAAGGAGACTAACCATGTCAATAACAAAAATTACTCTTTTGATCGCATTGGCAATAATTGCCGCACCAACTCTCACTTTCTGCCAGACATTGGGTAGTCAGACATCTGCGCAGGAAGCCGCGGCGCAAGAAGTTCTAAAAGCCCAGCAAGAACAACGTGAGGCGTACCTGAAAAGGGATATCGCGAAAACCGAACGCCTCGTCGCCGATGAGTTCATTCTCACGAACGGCCGGGACATCGGGAACAAGAAGACTCTGATTGGCTGGATGAGATCAGCTGAGCTTGATCCAACTCTTACTAACACGGACGAGGACCCGCGCGTTACCATCGATGGTGATACTGCGATTGTGATTGGCCGTCGCGTTGAAAGACGCCGGCGCGGGGATAACAACCGCGAAGGGGTCGCTTACGCCCGTTACGTGCGGACCTACATAAAGCGGCAAGATCACTGGCAACTGCTCGCCGAACATTTAGAGACAATTCCACGTGAACGGACGGCCGTTAAGATCGACACAAAGGTTTACGACGATTACGTTGGCAAGTATGAGAGTGCGATCTTCGACTTTAACGTATTGAAAGACGGAGAGCGTTTGATGGCGGTGCCCACGGAAAAAACTACGACGCGCACCAGTCAAGGACGGCCGCCGGGTGAGCTGTTTCCCGAGTCAGACGCTGAGTTCTTCCTCAAAGGTAAAGATGCGCAGGTCATCTTCATGAGGAATCGAAAAGGAGAAGTAACCCACGCCATCATGCGGATCAATGGGGCCGATATTAGGGCCACGCGCGTCAAATAATTAATCCTAGCGACAGGATACGAATTTACGACTTTCCAGCGCGGTCGGCGTATTCCCAATCATACGGCACTCCCGTGTCGCCAAGGATAAACTTAACCAAATCGGCAAAGCCCGCCTCCGAACGAACATCGTTAGACAGAATCACGACACAACGCTGAAGGTTCTCTACGCACACAAGCGTGTTTGCAGTTTGACCGTCATGGCCACCCTTGTAAAAGCCATGGCCCTGCGGTCCATCGAAGACGATAACACCCAAACCCGCATACAGGTCCTTGCGCTGCTTGCTAACTGGCAGGTCAGGGGTAAAGGGAGGAAACTGATGGGCAGTAGTGATATGCAACTGCCTTTTTGTTATCTCTCCGCGCGCGGCTGCACTCAGACCGTCTCCAGTTACCAGAGCTCGAGCAAATTTCGCCAGGTCGGAAATCGTGGTGTCCATCGACCCGGCCGCACGCACCTTACTGCGTTGATCATGTTCCTGCGGCTGCCCCTGATCATTCCACCCGTCAGCCAGATTGGTAGCGAAATCCTCACGCCAAACCAGGCTCGTGCGACTCATGTCCAGCCGCTTGAAAACGCCTTGTGTCAAATCACCTACGTCGAGTCCCAACGTGTTCCAACCCCGTTCGATGACGAATTGAAGCAGGATCAAACCTTCCCCCGAATAGGCGTACCGCGTACCGGGGTCGAAATGGATGCGCAGCTTCCGATCTGGTTCGATGAACCAGAAGTTACTGAAACCCGTTGAATGGGTCAGGCAAATACGAGGCGTAATTTTTTCCCAGCGAGAATCATCGGCCAGGTCCTTGTAGGGTCCGTACTTGTCGGGGAAAACTGGATCTGGGCCATAACTCGGCAGCGGTTTGTCCAGATAATCCTTGAGGGGCGTGTCCAGGTTTAGCCTGCGCTGATCGACCAGCTGCATGACAGTGTATGCAAAGACCGCCTTCGTCAACGATGCACCGTACATAACAGTGTCCGTAGTGAGGGGATCACCTTTAGCGTTACGTATCCCGTAGGCGCGGACGAAGCTAACCTTGCCACGATCGATAACCGCAACAGCCATGCCCTTAGCCTGGGTGTGAGTCATGATCTTGCCCACCTCCGCATCGATCGCCGCACCACTGGGTATGGTTTGTGCAAAGCTCGCAGCGGGAGAGCAGAAAGAAGGGATAAGCAAAACAAAAGCCCCCAGGACCGTTATGTTTGGCCTCATTGTGATATTCCGTGCAAAATCACCGGTGGATCCAAATCAACAAATGCCATTATAGCTCGGGAAGAAAGACTAAATGATGAACGAAAATGAAGACCTATCGAAATATCACCACGCGATTGGAAGTCTTTTTCCTCAGGTGGCTGAACGAAAGGATTTGGAACAATTTCGCTTAAGCAGTGAGCAGGTGGAATTCTACCGTGAAAACGGGTACCTGACTGGAGTTCGTCTACTAGACGATGAACAGGTCGCGGCGCTGCGAAGAGAAGTGATGGAGTTGGTAGATCCCACCCATCCAGGGAACTCGCTCTTCTACGAATTCAACTCAAATGAATCAGCGGATCCCCAAAAGATTCTTTTTCATGCGTTGGGTGCATGGCGTATTACACCCGGCCTTCACGACATATTGTGGCATCCCGCTTTTACCATGGCGTCGGCGCAATTGTTAGAAGGGTCGGTGCGTTTCTGGCACGACCAGATTTTTTACAAGCCGGCTCACCATGGTGGCGTTGTTATCTGGCATCAGGATTATTCGTATTGGACCAGGACTCAACCAATGGCCCACCTGTCGTGTTGGATAGGTTTGGATGATTCAACGCGCGAGAACGGTTGCGTTCACTACATACCGGGCAGCCACCGTTGGAATCTCTTGCCACGTGAGGATTTTGCCAATGACATGGATGCGATTCAAAAAGCATTAACGCAGGAGCAAAGAGAAGCATTCAAACCTGTTGCTATTGAACTGAAACAAGGTGAATGCTCCTTTCATCATCCACTGATGGTCCATGGTTCTTTTGAGAACGTCACAGATAGGTCGCGTCGCGCCGTGGTGCTGAATGTGTTTCGGGATGGCGTTGTTTCAGCCTCGGATGCACCTCCTCTTGAGGGCGTCCCGCCGATACCGATCGGAAGCAAGATGGGCGGACAGTTTTTCCCGCTGCTTTTTGATTCTGAGGAGATGTCTTAATTATCCTTCGATTTCCACAGCGTCTCGGTTTTGCACAAAAGGTTAGATACCACCTGCTTCAGTCCCGACCGCTCGGGATGGAGTTTCAACTTTTCGCTATGAAACGGTCCACGAAGAACTTCGTTGGACACCACCGGCTTTACGCCGTGTGGTGCTTCAACTTCTCGCTAGAAACGGTCCACGAAGAACTTCGTTGGACACCACCGGCTTTACGCCGTGTGGTGCTTCAACTTCTCGCTAGAGAAACGGTCCGCGAAGAACTTCGTTGGACACCACCGGCTTTACGGCGTGTGGTGCTTCAACTTCTCGCTAGAAACGGTCCACGAAGAACTTCGTTGGACACCACCGGCTTTACGCCGTGTGGTGCTTCAACTTCACAGCTGGATGATCGCAACTCAGCCGATTTCAACCTTCCTTCAAAGTGACTAAGTTAGGAGTCTTTAGGCAAGCCAGCTATGAAGTTGAAGCACCACGCGGCGTAAAGCCGGTGGTGTCAGAGAAGGCTTACAGGATCTGTTCTTAGCAGTGAAAGTGAAGCACCACGCGGCGTAAAGC
>JBKPQV010000296.1:0-4514 GCA_046734235.1 Acidobacteriota bacterium | reverse complement strand
CACTTGCGCAGACGCTCGCGTGTAGCAGCCTGTTGTGAGTTAGCGAGAAGTTGATTTGCTTGAGCACCGATTTCACGACGTTCATCGTCAGCTAATTGATCGCACATCTCCTCGATCATTATCAGCAGCGCTCGGCCGGCTCCTTCACGATCTCCGCACCTTTCTGCTACTCGTCTGGCCCGCTCTATAACCGGCTTTGCTTCATGTTTGTGTCCGAGCTTGCAAAATACTAAACCTTGGGTAGTTAATGCCTCAGATAGAAGCGCCTCTTCACCACTTCGCTCTAAGATTTCGACCGCAAGCTTGATCGAAGCTTCGGCCGAATCATAACGGTGTGAGTTCAGAAACAACTGCGCTAAGGTCTCGTCGACTTGTGCGCAACCAATATTGTCACCAAGTCCCTCAAATAACGACTTGGCGCGATGAAGGTGAGCTGTAGCCTCCTCGAACCTTCCAAGACTAAGCAACAAGTATCCTCGATTGTTTTCAACTGCTGCTGTGTACCGTAAATTTCCTACTCGCTCAAACTGTAAGGCTGCTTCATGATAATGGTTTAGCGCACGGTCAAAATAGGCTCTTTTACCTTCAACAACTCCGAGATCCTTTAAGGTGTTTGCCAGTTCTGTTTGAAATCTTCCTTTAGTCCAAGCGCTGAACGTCTCTTCCAGCGAAGCGGCTTCTTCCAGCAATCTCATGGCTTCGTGCAAACGTCGGGAATGGCGCTCAGTGATTGCTAGCCGTATTAAGGCAACCGCTTTGAGTTCGTGACTGTCATCACGAAGGTTTTCAACACACACGCTTAGCATGGCCTGAGCTATTTCAAAGAATCCCTGATGGTAATAGCAGCAACCAAGTTCAATCCGGGCCTCGATTGCCTTATTCCGATTACCGATTTGATCAAATAGTGCTATCGCTCCGCTAAGGAGCACTTCGGCAAACTTCTGTCCACCAGAAATCTGACTTGATCTAGCGATTACGTCGCTAAGCGATCCTGATATCAACAATAGCTCGGCTGACGCCAGTTGATTGAGCCTTGTTTGGTCGGGCCATTGTCCTAACTTCCACCATGGTGCCAAGAGAGCACAGCCCGCTCCATAGTCACCAACCTCAAGTTTTTCTCGAGCTAGTGTGCAGCAAGCTAACGCCCTCTCACTCTCCTCGAGAGGGGTGGGATGAGGCTCAACTATGTTTTGAGCGTGCTTCATCGGATTCTGGGTCAAACTGGCAACTGCATACTAAGTAGTCACTGGTACGAGCGTATACAAAGCGCTATGAGCTGGGTATGAGCGGGCAAAAAAAGGAATTCGGGGGCAGTTTGCGCGAAAAACTAAAGGAATGGATACAAAGTATCCGATCGAGCCAACAGAGTTACATCAGTAAAAGAAATGGCCGATCATGCCGCTAAGCTCTTGAATATCAATGATCTGCGGGTTCCATCGGACACTCCAATTCGCTTGGCACGCGCATTGAAAAGACAGAAAGCGTTACCAAGTTATTTGTGATGGTCGACCCAAGAACCCCTGCTGGCAAGCGACGAGATCCTGAGTCGACCCAAACCCCTGATACTGAATTAACCAGGAGCAAAACAATGAGAATAATCAAAGTTGCCGGAGCTACCTTGCTACTAACGATGGCCCTTTCGGGTACTGCTCTTTCGAAAACAGGAACCATCTCAACAACAAGTGCTGGCACCATTTCAACCACGGCTGTCGGAACGATTTCCACGACCCGTACAGGAACCATCTCGACCACAGCAGCCGGAACGATTTCCACGACTAGAACAGGCACGATCTCCACGACTCGCAGCACTTCGATGATCTATAAACTCGATATGATCGAAACGCTGTTCAGACTATTCAGAGTCCTGTAATTCTTCTGTCAATTTGAATGAGATCGGTCACTCCGATTTCCGATCGGTCGACAAACCATTCAGATTGGGAGTATTTCAAACGATCCGGGCTCCCAACATATAAGACGGCAACTTATATGCCGTCACTACAGGAGGTTTGGAAGAATGACTGAGTTGATTTCATTGAATTTCACTTCGGAGACGCCCTTCCAGAGGATTCGACGGGCCAGAAAAGTTAAAGGTTTCATATTTCCCGTCGAAGGCTTAGCAAGAAACTCAAACAACCTTATCACGTCACAGTGGGTTGAATAGATCGAATCAGCCCTAAGGCTCTTTGAACTCTCGTCCGTATTGCGGTTTGTTGAGTTTCTCCCAAAAGCTCTTGAAGACGAATTCCGATATCTTCAAGTGCTTCGCGGGTAATCCACCTTTGCATTTCCTCAACCATAAGTAAGAGAGCTCTTCCCGCTCCTTCTCGATCTCCGCATCTCAAAGCGACTCCGTACGACCATTCGAAGGTTTTTTCTGCGTCCCGATACCTCTTAAGCCTAGCCAAAACTCTTCCTTTGGTGGATAAAACTTCTGCGAGCAAAACATCTTCATCACCTGCAACCAAAGTTTTAATCCCTCTGTTGGCGGACTCCTCTGCAAGATCCAATCTGTTTTCTGCAAGATGTAGCTGGGCAACCGTATCATCGACTTGAGCGCAACGGACTCGATCCCGTAATTGTTCAAAAATCTCACGAGCATGCGATAGATGAGGATGAGATTGGTCGAGCCGAGCTTGATGTAGAAGTAGGAAGCCAATGTTATTTTCGGCAATTCCTACCATTCGATGGTTTCCAATCGCTTCAAACTCCAATAGACATTCCTCGTAATGCTTCAACGAAGGATCGAATAAGCTTTGCTTTCCTTCCGAGTTCGCGATGGCATCATAGGTTGATGCTAACTCCAAATGGTACCGGGCGGACACCCACGGCCCAAAAGAGCTCTTGATTTTGGTGACTTCGTCAAGGCTAGAGAGTGCATCTTTGAATCGTCCTGCGTGCCGCTCTAAGCTAGCAAGGCGAATCAGGAGCAGACTCCGGAGTTCGTCATCCTCTGCTGTGAGGGTCTCTAGAACGGCCAAGAAAGTCTCTCGACTTAGATCGAAACGACCTTGGCGATAGTAACAAAGCCCGAGTTCGATTCGACCTTCCGCTGCCCTGATCTGAGATCCTAACTGCTCGAAAAGGGCTATTGATCCACTGAGCAACATTTCGGCATTCGTTTGCCCTATTGGGAGTTGTTCTGCGCTAGCTAAGAAGCCAGCGAGCATGCCACTTGTAAAAAGAAGATCAGCGCATGAACGCGAATCCAGTCCGTTCAATTTCGGCCAGTGCCCGAGTCGCCACCAACGCCTCAACACGAGCCTCGCTGCTTCATAATTTCCAATATCAATTTGGTCCCTAGCGATAGCGCAAAACACTTGAACATCCTCGCTGGATGTAAGCTGTCCGAAAGGTATTCGCGCAGGATGCTCATTTTCTGAAGTTTCACACTGATTGTTAGAAAAGGAGTCCTGCGCTTCTTGATTCCTATGAAGTTGTCTCACAAATAAATAGGCAGCGTGCCATTGGTGTGCGGCCGGAAAGTCAACCTTCAGCTGATTCGCACGACGTAGTTCTCTCTCTGCCCCTTTCCAATCCCATTCGTGTCGTAACTTCACTTTTGGGTGGGTCTCTAGCGGGGATTGATGCCTGGCCCTCGTACCTACGCGATTCTTAAAGTTTGCTTTTTCATCAATTGATGAAATTCTGGTCGGAGGAAAGTAGTTGGTAGTTAAACGAAGGTAACAATCGATAATACTCGAATAGGCCAAAGCATAATTCGAGTCAAATTCGATCGCTTTGCCAAAATTGCGAATCGCTTTTTCAATGTACTCCTTCGTATAACGACTCCAATAGAAGCGGCCCTCTATGTAGGCATTGTAGGCATCTTGATTTTCTGTATAGCGCGCCGCAATTCGTCTCTGTTCCTCCCAGGTTAGTTTCAAGCTGAGTATTGATGAGATTTGGCGAACCATATCACCTGGGATTTGAAGTATGTCTTGCAACTCGCACTCAAAACTGCCACCCCAGAGCTGCCAACCATTTTTGGCATCTACTAATTCGGCTGTGACGATCTGACCGGACGGAAGCGAAACAATCTTGCCTAAAAGAACAAGATCAACTCCAAGTTCACTTGCTACAAGCGCCGGATCAACCAGCTTATCCTTGTATCGAAAAACGGAATTGCGAGACATGACTCTTAATTTTGAAAGTTGCGAGAGACTATCGACTATGTTATCGCCGATTCGCTCCGCTATGTAATCGAGATCATGTCTACCAGTCTCGTTCTTAAAAGGGAGGACTGCTATGGAGGGGGTTCGTGAGGCTAGCAGTTTATTAATTCGAACCCGATCCTGAGGCCCACTTTCCACCACTGTTATGGGCGCAATGAATCGATAGCCTCGCCGAACGACTGTCTCGATGTACTGGGCTTCAGTTCTGTGATCCCCAAGCGCGCGCCGGAGGGTAAAGATGTTTTGGCTGAGGTTGCCTTCCTCCACAAACGAGTCAGGCCACACCGCTTTCATGAGCTCGTCTTTCTCGACCAACTCGCCCGCATTGCGCAGCAATACCAG
>JBKPQV010000295.1:0-8446 GCA_046734235.1 Acidobacteriota bacterium | reverse complement strand
TCGCTGTTACCTCTGGCGCTGGCAAATTTGTAGCTCAAATGCCAAATGACCTGGAAGATCGTTTGGTAATTTCCGCACTACCTCCTGCACCGGATGAATCTATTGAATCAGTCCTGGAGGATTTGTATTCGGATGGCGCGCTAGCAACCTGGGCTTGCTCTTCTCAATTGGGCGCCAACACATCTTCTGTTCCGGAATGGCTAAAGAGTGCACGACCTATGCACTGGATTGGGGGATTATACCAACCGGATGGTTTAAGTTCTGCGGCTTTTCGTAACTTCGATCTTATCCAGGACTTTGACGGGATAGTATTTCTGCCGCGCGTAACGGCAGAGGATATCCCTGCTGACCGCCCGCTCATTCCAGCGCGCAAGCATTAGTGAAAAGGCAAGCCGCGATTGCACATTTCTGAATTACGATACGTTGGGTCCATGAGGCAAACGATGATTCGCTATCAGGTTTTTGCTAGTGCGAGCGGCGGCACCAGCGCGCGGGCCAGTGTCAAATTCTCTACCTCAGACAAATCCGACACGACGAATATCGCGTGACGTTGGCTTTGGAGGCAGGAGACGCGGTACCCGTAATATTGTGAACATTCGATAACCGCGTCCTGATCGACTGTGCGCGGTAACGAAACGCTTGTTGTGCTGGCTTCGTCATTGTCAGTAATCAAGAGCGAAACGCGTCGACCTTGATACCTGAATACCAGGTGCGCGAAGCGCCGTGTCTCAAAGACGCACGAATGGGCCGCCACAAAATGGAGACCGTCGGGCAGATTGCCGGCCAACAAGGTGGTGGAAAGGTTGATGTATGACGGGTCATACTTTCGTCCAGCCTCGTCCAAATCAATTGGTTTTTCTGACAAGCGAAAACGGATCGGGCAGTCTATATGATCGCCCACTGCACTTTTTGCGAGACTTGTTCTGATGAGGTTTGGCAATTCCTTCGTATTGGATGTATTCGGGGACATTGACACAGGGTCGCGTTGTGAGGTCTGCGCTGTATGCGACGCACGAAAAAGAACTGTTCCGATTCCAGCCGCCACTATTAAGCAAGCCGCTAACGCAACCGGCACTGTTCGACGAAGTGTGGCGGGAGAATCGCGGCTGTCAAATGCAGTTACATTGAGGTCAGGGTTTTTTAGTGCGTAATTACGCAATTGGGCTCTGAGGCTAATGATAAATTCCGGACGCAGCAGATTCTCTGGAGTATTGACGAGCGCGTCTCGAAGTTTCTCGCGTAGTTCGTGCCGGATGGCCAACTCCCCACAGCACTCGGCGCAGCACGCCAGATGCGAGTTAACCGCATGATTAGTCTCAACGCTCAAATCGCTGCCGAGATAAGCGTCGGCTATTTCGCGAAACTGATGGCATCGCATTTTCATTTTTCTGGTTTCACCTTCAAGGCTACGATCAGTAATGACAGCCCACCAGTAATCTTTCCTGGCGTTCTGCTTTGAAGAGGGCGCAAATCAGTTAAGGGCTTATTACGATTTCAACCTGAACCACTATCCGCTATCCAGCTTCTCCAAAACCATGGGCTCGAGCATAAGCGGCGAGCTCGCTGCGTAGGAGCCTACGACCTCGCGAAATGCGAGACATGACAGTGCCGAGGGGAATCTGAGTAACTGCCGAAATCTCCTTGTAAGTGAAGCCTTCCACATCCGCTAAGACCACTACTTCTTGAAACGTTCGCGGGATGCGTCTCAAGGCGGTGAGAACTTCCTCATCAGTCAGGTTCTGTGGCGTGGGTGCTTCAAACGCAATTGTTTCAGCTATACGTTCCTCAGTATCGCTGACCAGCTGTAGATGAGTCGCAGCTCGCCTCTTCTTACTTTGATGGTGATACATAATCGAAACCAGCCAGGCGCGACAGTTCGTACCCTGCCTAAAACGATGAAACGACCGGAGTGCCTCCATCAAAGTTTCCTGTAACAAATCTTCAGCGTCTGTCTGATTGCGAGTTAGCCAGCGAGCAATTCGAAAGAGACTCGCCACATGAGGCATGGCTTCAGACTCAAACCTCTCCCAATGGGTCGTCCCCTCCAACTGAGATTCCGTAGGCGGTGCTTCACGAAACATCAGTTAGTCTCAGTCTCTTGAACCATCAAACTCAGAAATCTCGTTGCTACTAATGCAATACCTGAGTTTGCGGAATTTATTCCCGGCTCCGGGCGAGCGAGATGACTCTTTTCAAATCTTAGTCGGAATGAGGCTTCTTAGGATCCACGACAACCCTCCTAAATTCTTTTCAAGGCTTACCAATCAAACATCCTCGGAATAAACCCATGCACTGCAGGGTATCTACAGTGCGAGGCTTTAAGCCTCTAATCAAAAATGAGAGTGAGAGGGTATGAGGATACAAGTTGTAAAGCTGCTAGCGAAGATCAGTCTTTTGGGCGCAATCGTGGTCGTAACTATGGTTGGGTCCGCACAGGCGCAATCGCTTGCATACAGGATTAGGGCAAATATCCCCTTCGATTTCAGCATTGGGGACAAAAAGCTTTCTTCAGGCAAGTACTCGATTGGGCGAGCAAGAACAAACTCTGATGACACCACCCTATCGATACTAGACGGCGACGGTAGATCTAAAGCAAATACTTTGTCACACGCCGTTCAAACATTGCGAAGCAAGGACAAGACAACGCTGGTGTTCCATCGTTACGGAGACCAGTATTTTCTTTACCAGGTATGGATCGCGGGTGAAACGACAGGACGAGAGTTCTCCATCTCACGCAACGAGCGTGATATCCGGCGCACTACACAAAGTGCTTCAACCGGAAAGGTAGCCGCAAACGTTGCGGTTGAAACCGTAACTATCGTTGGCGGTTTGCAGTGAACGTTGACATCAAATTCGACCGTCGCATCACAGTGGTGATGCCTCGGTCGACTTGATTCCAGTTGAAAGTTGGAAGTTGGAAGGTCAAAAAAACATGACTGTAGATTTAGACGCAGAGCTCGCCGCGAAAGGTGACATGGAGGCATTCGAAAATATCTACCGTCGCTATCATCAACGGGTTTACACCCTGTGCGCGAGAATGATCAGAAACGCAACCCAGGCTGAGGATCTGACGCAGGAGGTCTTCGTCCAACTTTTTCGCAAAATCAATACTTTTCGCGGCGACTCATCATTTAGTACGTGGCTACATAGGCTTACCGTAAATCAAGTGTTGATGCACTTTCGCAAGCCAAATGTAAAGAGTGAGCACACGACGGAAGATGGAACGCTGCCGGTGCGAATGGTGACGGGAACTGAGAACCCGAGCAAGATGTCTATAATTGATCGAATTTCTTTGGACCAGGCACTTAGCCAGTTGGCCCCAGGTTATCGGGCTGTGTTCATCCTTCACGACGTCGAAGGTTACGAGCATGAGCACATCAGCCGGATGCTCGGTTGTTCTGTTGGTACTTCGAAGTCGCAACTCCACAAGGCTCGCCTCAAGCTACGTAAATTGCTCAGCCAAAATATTGATAAACGGAGACCGGATATTTCCGCCGTTTCAATCAACCTTGGAGTTCGTCAACTGGCCTGAGCAATGAAGAGCAGGTTTGGGTAAATACCACCCGCGGCAGAGACTGTGTCAAAACTCGGATTACTGTCGGTTTTAGTTCGTGTTAGTTCGTGTGACTTCTTGGATGGTTTCTTTTGTGGACGTAACAGCCAATCCACGAAATCACACGAACTGACACGAACAAAAACCGATGACACCTTGCGCGGAGAACAATGCAAGGCACCATGGGATTTCTTGAACCGGTTCTTAACGTCTCTCACCGTCTCGATCACCTCGCTTAAACCACGCTGTGAGAAATCAACCCCGGAATAAACAACTACCCTCCGCGGTATTAAGGAAGTGCAGCCGCAAACGATTAAGTCGAGCCTTCAGTTTTGAAGGACGCCAGGCGGCAACAAGGTATGCAACAAACGTAGCGTCTCTCCAGCACTAATAGAATTTTGACTTATCGTTAAGGAGATTAATGTGGTGACAAGAAATAACTTCAGGATTGCTTCTGCAATAGTAATGTTGCTGGTTTTTAGTTCTGGTCTATTGGGCCAAACAAGCAAAGGCTTTGTGGTTGGCGACGTCGTTGATCCCAACGGCGCAGTCATCGGAGGCGCGAATGTCAAGATCACCAATGCGAACACAGGTATTAGTCGGCAGACGATTACCTTGTCAGATGGAAGCTTCCGTATCGATGCTGTTGATCCGGGGACTTACAAAGTTGAAGTCACCCAAAACGGTTTCAAAACTGCGGTACGTGAGCAAGTGATTGTGGGCGCCTCGCAAACTGCGACGGTTTCATTTCAGCTCGAACTCGGTACCCAGTCGGAGGTCGTGAATGTAACTTCCGGCGCCGATGTAATTCTTCAAACTCAGGACGGCAGTCGTGTCAACACACTCAGCAAACATGAAATCACCGACCTGCCGACGCCGGCTTTGAATCCCGCTAACATAGTTTTCACCCTGCCGGGTGTCGTAGATCCGGGTCCACTCGCAGGAGGATTTGTTCAGGGAAATGAATTCTCAGTAAATGGCTTGCGTCCACGCGCGAACAATCAGTTGATTGATGGTCTCGACAATAACGATAACTCGGTCGCGGGCCAGTCATATATACCCGTCCTACGCGAAGGTTACAGCGAAGTAACGGTCTTACAGTCAGACTATTCTGCTGAGTTTGGCCGTGCTGGCGGCGCGGTGGTGAACGTCATAACGAGGAGCGGAACAAATGGCTTTCACGGCTCGGTTTATGACGTCCTAAACAACAGCAAATTGAATTCATTGACTGCAAGTCAACGAGCTGATGGCACGCGAAAGCCCGTGGTCGTTGAGAACACCTACGGATTCTCTTTGGGTGGTCCAATAAAGAAAGACAAGCTCTTCTTCTTTGGAACCTATCAAGGTGATCGTTTCCGTGCGGGCACTGACGCAACTACGAGAGTGCCCACTGCTGCCGGATTCAATACACTGCGTTCGCTTTTTCCCATCGGCACTAATCCGGATCTCGATCGCTATCTGAGCATCGTGGGAAACCTGCGAGGGCAGCGCGAAATTTCAAATGTGGCCCTGGGAAACGGGCGACCTGATATCGAGTTTGGTGAAACATCAATAAGCAGCAGCCAGCCTGTTAATGACGATCAATATCTCGCAAGAGTCGATTGGGCCCCGACACAGAAAGACAGTTTAGCGTTTCGGTATGTGCTGGACGATCAGATTTTCAATAACCAGTTCCCAACCAGCGCATCTGGCGGCTCACCATTTCCGGGTTTTGAGGTTGACGTACCGAGCCGCGTTCAGAACTTCTTTTTCAACTACACGCGCAGCCTTTCGACACGTCTGACAAACGAGGCTCGCTTTGGTTATGGTCGTTTCAACGTAAACTTTGCTCCCCGCGGCGCAGAAGGTGCAGATAACGGTCCTGTCTTTTCTTTTACAGGAGCGGGATTGGGCCAGGGCATTACATCTGTTGGTTTACCTTTCATTTTTCCGCAAGAGCGCCTGTTCGACAACTATCAAATACAAGACACCCTTTCGTACACGGTAGGTAATCACACGTTTCGTTTCGGTGGTGATTTGAACATCCAGCGCTCAAGCCAGGGAATTCCCTTTAACTCCCGCGGTGTCTTGACGTATGCAGGTGGCGGCGGATTCAACGCTTTTGGCAACTTTGTAGATCAATTCTAGGGAAGAAGCGGAGGTTGTGCTGCAATTCAGTTTGGGAGCCCAATCATTTTCCCAAACGCCTTCTACCAGAACTATTTCGTCAACGACACCTGGCGTGTCATGGAAAATCTAACACTGAATTTAGGTCTGCGTTACGAGAATTACGGCACTCCGTTTAACGCCATTCGTTTCCCTGCTTTTGCTGGTTTCGATCAGCCGGTCGAGACGGTTGCTCGGCAAGAACGTGATAACAACAACTTTGCACCGCGATTTAGTTTTGCTTACCAACCGCGGTTCTTTAAGCGCTTCTTGGGTGAAGGCAAAACGGTCTTTCGCGGCGGCTTTGCTGTCAACTACGATTTCTTCTTCAACAATATTTTGACAAACACGGCCGCAACTGTGCCGAATACGTTTGGCGTAACAAACTTTGGCGCTTCACTGCCGGTTGACACGGACCCGCGCGGGATCGCGAAATTTGGTGTTGGCTCTTTGCCAACCACCGGAAGTCCCGATCCTTTCGCAACCGTGAACACCATTCCGCGGAATCTGGTGAATCCTGAGACGTTTGTTTACAACTTTGGGATCCAGCACGAGCTACCTTTCAAATTGATCTCAGATGTGGCTTATGTCGGTTCTCGCGGAACTCATTTGTTCATAAACGAACAACTGAATCCTGGTATCGGCGGCTTCAACACGCTCACTAGAGCATTTCCCAATCGTGGTTCGGTTATCGCACGCACGAATGGCGGTGACTCAAGCTACAACTCGTTACAGGCGCGTCTTGACCGAGGTTTCAGTAGCGGTTTGCTGTTGCGTTTCGCGTATACCTATTCCAAGGCCGTTGATGATGTGGCCAGTGAAGTGTTCGTCACGACCGGCGGTTCTAGCGTCGGTTCTGATCCTTTCAATCGTCGGGTTGATCGCAGCGTTGCGTCGTTTGATGTGCCTCATCGATTCGTGGCGACCTTCATTTACGAAGTGCCAAGTCTGGCAAAATCGGGATTCGGTCACGCGCTGTTGGGAGGTTACTCGCTGGCCGGAACATATCGTTTGCAGTCAGGCAACGCTCAAAGTCCTTTCGTAGGTGGAATCGATCTGAACGGCGACGGTAGTGCCACCAACGATCGTCCGGTCATGAGTAATCCAAACGCACCCGCAAACTCGGTGGGTTTTTCAAACTTCATCGCAGAGAACTTTATCTCGGGGGTGACTTCGCCTACTGGCTTTTCAGATCTTAATGGCAACCCGGTCAATCCGTCCGACGTTCGTTTTCTGGTGAGCGAAGCACTCCGCACCGGCCTGGCTGGCCGCAACATCCTCCGTGGACCAAGGCAGAACCGTTTAGATCTAAGCCTGACGAAGTCTGTCAATTTGGGTTTCACTCGGTTAGAGGCGGATCGCTTTGAAATTCGCTTTGATTACTTTAACGCATTCAACACTCCACAGTTTGCTCCGGGAACTGGTGACGTTACCGACACTACGTTCAACGACTTCCGGTTCGGTACCGGCAATCTAAACATCGGCAACGTGAATAGTGGACGCATCGGACAGTTTCAACTGCGATACGTTTTCTAAAAATCTTTCACACTGACAAATCAAGTTGTAGAGGGGCGACTTTAAGAGGTCGCCCTTTTGCATTCTTGATTCCTGAGTCGTCATCTTGAGTGACTTTCGCAGGAATATTTGGCCCTCAAATTTGGTATTTGAACTAGACAAAGTTGGGGGTGAGATTGATGTTCAAACGCGAAAAATTGGTCCTGGTTGTGCCGATACTGTTGTGTATCTTCTTATCAAGCAACGCGACGTTCGCAACGACAGAACCTCGAACAGACGAAGCTGACGCCGAGGCAGCTTCGCTAAACAACATGGCCGTAACTTCAGCAAAGGATAATAGATATGAGGAAGCGATCGACTTGCTAAAACGAGCGATTGCACTAAAACCAAATCAATACATGGCCCATTACAATCTGGGTTGTATCTTTCAGGTTAAGAAGAATTTTGATCTGGCGATCGAAGCTTTTAAGGAAACATTGCGACTAAAACCGGAGTTCGCGGATGCTTACCACCATCTTGGTGTCTCTTACAATGAAACTAAACGATATGACAACGCTGTTGAGAGTCTTACTCGCGCGCTCGACCTGACACCTGATAACGCCGATTCACTTTATGAGCTTGGGTTTGCTTATTCGAAGCTGGGACGTGATCAAGACGCAGTTAATGCGTTAAAGGAATCCATTCGATTAAGACCAGATTCGAGCGCAGCTTATAACAACTTAGGAGTTTCGTATTGCAACTTGCACCAAATCAAAGATGCAATCGAATCACTTCAGCAAGCCGCACATCTCGCACCCGATTCTGCGGATGTCTATCACAACCTCGGATCGGTCTATGCCGATGACGGTCGGCCCAAAGAAGCAATCGAGGCGTTTAGCCAGGCGTTAAGGCTCAGGCCAGATTACCCGAGTGTCCTAAATAATCTGGGTATGACATACACTTCACTCGGAGACTACGACAAGGCCATTGAATCCTTGCAGCACGCTATCAGATTAGAACCAGGTATGGCTGAGGCTCAATACAATCTGGGTTATGTCCTCAGCAAAAAAGGACGAGATAAGCTGGCTGTCAAATTCTACGAGCAAGCACTGCTTCTGAAACCGGATTTCGCTGAGGCTCATAACAACCTGGCAATCCTTTACCTCCGGCGTGGTGAACGAGCATTGGCGTTGCAACAGTACACCTTGCTCAAAGCGATCGACTACGAGTTGGCCCGGAAACTCTTTGCAATAA
>JBKPQV010000294.1:0-10469 GCA_046734235.1 Acidobacteriota bacterium | reverse complement strand
TTTTGCAATATTATGCGACTCAATAAGGCCCTCTCCGCATCGCTCCAACGCTCGAGATCCGGTATTAACAAAAGAACTACGGCGAATTCGATAAACGTTCGCTTACTCCGAATTGTGGGTGGCAGATCTAAGAGTTTCATGATTGAGCGAACAGCCTGCTCCCTGATCTGTTGGGCATCGCCATTAAACTTCGCGGCCATCAGATGTTGTACAGCCAGTCCAATATTTCTAACTTGAAATTGATCCCAATCACCTTTACGACCTTCATCGAGATCCAAAATCATTGGTGCCTCGGCGAGCTTTCTCAATGTAGCTGACGCTGTTCGATATTTCGTCCGTGAGGAAATCTTTGTTTCTTCGATCTCGGTGAGTTTTCTGATCGTATCTCGTGTCGAGCGAAATCCCAGCTTACGATAAAACCAGAAGGCTCCCGATTGAATTCCTTCTTCGTTTTCATGCCCGATTTGGTACGGATCCAACGCGAATGAGCTGACACCAGTTAACTGGCGCATCACATGTAACACTCGCGCATAAAGCCACGCCGTTTCGCCCTCGCGAAACGTGTAGTAAAGATTGAAGCCGCTCTCCATTCGGTCGAAAAGCGATAACCCTTCAAAGTAGCCAATTGGCACACCGTTCTTGTAAATCATCGCCGCGTGATACGCGCGTAGGGGCAAGCGCCTGTCGGGAGGAAGGGTGAACAGTACTAGTTCAACGCCGCGTCCCAGCGAAGTTTGGGAAACGGATCCAAAATCAGCATTGGTGAAGCCATACAGCTCGCGATAGCGAACCGTCGAAGCTCTTAGCGCATCGTCAATAGCTCGTTGCCCTTCGGCGAAAGACAATTTGTTTAAATCAACCGTGGGTTTACTGAACTCCTCAGTGAGCCGGACATCCCGTCGCTGGATTAATGGTGCGTCGTGGAAAAACATTTTCCTAACTGGTCCACGCATGCCAGTGCGAGAATCTTTGTAGCTGTAACGCCACTGAACGTACAGCTTCTGCGAGTTATAAAGTTCCGCTTTTTCAGGCTCAGATGCACCCATCCCGCTAAACCTCTTTATCAACCACTCAACTTCAGCTGTTTTGCCTCGTGCATTACGCAGCCACTCCCGGAACGGAATGTTAGCTTCCACAAAAGTATCTTCCTCGATTGATGGAATGAATCGAGGCCATGTTTCTCCAATGCGGTTTTCATCTTCGAACCAATCCCAGAAGACCGACAGTCGTGAGGGTTCACGTTTTTGTAACCAGCTAACGATCGGAAAACTAAACGTATCTGTAACCGACATCCCGGCCACACCGGATAGTTCAGGGTGTTCCAACGCAACAAGATCGACTTCGGTCTCGAGTAGCTTGGAGACCTTTTCAGGTATCGTTCGGAGAATCGTTTCTGACAGTTTTAGAACTTTCGAGTTGTGTGGATAAGCGCGAATGAAGAGCAGGAGTTCGTGCAACCGAATTAGCAGATGGGGCTCTTCGATTTGAAGACGCGCGACGCGCTTTAGAAGTAACTCGATTTGGCGAGCCGGCCTGGGTCCGAACTGTGTTTTAAGTTGATATAACTGATCGAGGGCACGTTCGAGGAGATTGGTAGTCACAAGTAATCTAATAGGAGAATAGGGCAACTATGCCCGGCGAATAAATTTTGCTGCGATCCACCCAACGAGGACCAATCCTGACAGGATCAGCCAGTTGTAGCGATCACCATAAGTCACTCCCGGGTAATGATTGCTAATCATTATCAGAACTACCGGTACTGCCATAAACGTGTTCTGTTTTGATCGGAGTTTCGCCTGGGCAGACAGGCGCTCATCGGGTTTATTACCTTGATTCAGAGCAGCAATCATTTTCTTCTGCGCCGGCAATATTCTCTGCCAGACATTGGCTGCCATAATCGTTCCAAATGTTCCGCCAACGTGAATATAAGCTGCTCGAGCACTAAACACTTGAGTTAGACCAAAACTCAAGCCCACGATTAACAAATACGCTACTACTGCAAACGCGACTTCATTCCCACCGAGTGGCGAAAGCATGAGCAAGTCGTAAATAACCCAACCGGCGATCAGTACTCCAATGCCGACAGCGATTGCTGCGCCAACACTTATTTCTCTGACGTCTGGGTCGACGAGTGCTCCGCCGCCTAGATAGTAGACGACAATCAATAAGGCAAAGCCGCTTAACCAGGTTGTTCCCGCTTCCCACTTAAACCAGTGTAGTGTGCGCGAAGCGAGGTCGGGCACTTTTCGTTTCTCGACAACATAAAAGCCGCCGCTATGGACCATCCAGATTTGTGCCGCATTGCCGGTGTTGGCTTCGGCTTTTTCTTCTTCACTCAAACGAGCATCAAGCCACGTAAAGTAATACGTAGTTCCAACCCACATGATTCCGGCAAACACGTGTATCCACCGAATGATGAGGTTCAGCCATTCACTTACTGTGGGGTCAAGGTGCATGGGTTTTGCGATGGAACTTAGAACTTTTGCGTTTTGTACTTAGAACTTTGTACTTCGTACTTCGTACTTTGTACTTTGTGCTTTGTATTTTGTCCTTCGTGGTGTTACAGCCATCAAAGCTCAAGTAACTCGAACCACTAAGTGCAAAAGCAAAATTCAAAGCACAAAGCACAAAGCTCAAAGTACAAAGCTCAAAGTCCCGCTTCGACTAGCTCCCCCGGTACGTCGAATAACCGTAAGGACTGATCAGCAAAGGAACGTGATAGTGCTGGGATGCATCCTCAACCTTAAAAACCACTGAGACCTGAGGATAGAAACAATTCAAACTTAGCGAGGAAAAATAAGGCTCGGTGTCGAAGACCAACCGGTATGTGCCATCATTGACAGGTTGCGCGACCAGAAAAAACGGTTTGACCCGACCGTCAGTGTCGGTCCAGGCGTGACTAAGCTCCGTCCAACTTTCATCTGTGTTTTGCACCTCGAGACAAACGGCAACCCCGCTTGCAGGCGCACCGCGAGATGTGTCGAGTATGTGCGTGGAGATAGTGCTCATCGGTAGAAATCCGATTGGTTAGTTTATCAGAGGACTACTGACCCTCTACCAATTTCTTTAACCTAAGTTGCGTTATCTTTGCCTGTTCGCCCGCCGCATTTCGCAATTCTGTGTCCATGTCGTTACCCAGCCGGGCTTTCAGGATCTCGAGCATCTCCTCAGAAGTTTTACCTGTAGCGCAAACGATGTAGATGTAACCAAACTTTTCCTCGTATTCGCGATTTAGTACTGCTAGCTCTTCTATAGTTTTTGTTGTTGAGCTTTGCATTCCTGCTTGCTCTTGTCCGGACCAAGCCTGCGACTGAGAGGAAATAGTCGCCTTTGCTTTCTGTTCACCAATCTTTGGATGACTGTGGAATGCCTCCAACCAATGATCACGATCAAGAGACCACCACACTGCCGCTGCTTTGGAGCTCAGATCTTCAAAATTCTCGAAAGGCCGCTGTTTTTCGATTCTTCGCGCCCACTCACTTGACCCACAACATTTTAAGAATTCTGAAATTACTTCTGACGGCGTGAGGCCGTTTAGCCAGTCCAAATTGCTTTGTCCGTGAATCAATGTCACTTGGTCAAACTTCCATACACACGCAGTCGGCTAACGCCTCCGTCAGGGAAAATATTGAAGCGCAAATGGGAAACCGGACCAACATCCAGTAGTTCCTGATCATAGTAGTGCCGCGTATGTGCCTGGAGCTTTGTGCGGGCCAGGATGTTTTGCCACGGAACTGACAAATCGGTAAGACTATCCGCTGACAGGTTCTCAGCGTGACACGCCTCCAGGGAACAGCTCTCCGGAAAATTGCCCTTGAAATGTGAAGTATCAACTTCGATGTGGTGGATTACCCCGGTTGCGCCAAGCTTTATTATTACCCAGTCGTGACCTGGGCCACGACGTCGTTTCGTTTCCCAACCATCGCTCATGTTGGCAGCTCGTCCTGGCATGATCAGGTTGTGCCGGTGACCGAAAAACATGTCGCTGCAAAAGAGTACGAGCGCACCATTCTCGACAGCTGCGAGATCAAGATAGCCACCCTCGCGCTTAAGTTTTTCCCAGTTTGGAACGACTTCACCATAAACTCGCAGTCGTGCAACTCCGCCATCGGGGTAAATTTTGAAACGCAGATGCGTGACTCGTTCCTGGTAGTCGATTGGAAAAGGGTTCTTTGAATCGCCGGCCAAAGGCATTTGCGGCAAGATTGGCATCCAATTCACCGCGTCACTCGTGAGCTCTTCTTCAGTCGGAAGATGATCAAATGTGGTTGCCTCGAGTGAACAATGTTCCGGATAGTTGCCACGAAAGAAGCTCGTATCAACAACGACACCTTTGATGATGCCAGGAAGGCCAAGTCTAAGGATGCACCAATCGAAACCGGGTGTGCGTCGCCGGCGGCTTTCCCATCCATCCATCCATTTACCGCGATCAGTATATTTGTCTTCAATAAAGATCGGAGCTGAGGCCTTTAACAGGTTTTCTTTTTCGGCAAAGAAATCATCGTTAGCGACTAATACTGCGCCGCCAAGTCGCTCTGATGCCAAATCTATGAGTTCAGTAAAGTCCATCCTCAGCCTTCCGGATAAAAGATGAATATGGAACAACCTGTTTTTGATTGAGGAACGTGTGATGAACCAGTGGGGTTGTGAATGAAAGTTCCAGCAGGATAATCACGCACTCCATCATTGAAAACACCTGAAACTACATAAACCTCCTCAGGTCCAGGTTCATGGACGTCGATACCTTCCCAGCACGCGCCCGGCTCGAAGTCTACTACCTGAGCAGTAGCGCCGTTTGGTGCTTTCCAAAGAGTACGGACCCGAACACTGCCATTGAACTTTTCTTTTACCGGCGCGTCTTCTAACGACGACCATTCAATCTCTGCCATAAGACCCTCGCTCTCTTAGTTAAGCAGGAATTTTCCAGTGGCTGGACCTTGAACTTCGCGTCCATCATATATCTTTCTTCCACGAAGAAAAGTTTTTTGGACTACGCCATTCAGTGTTTCTCCAGCGTAAGGGGTTAGCTTGTGTCGATGAAACAATTTGGTGTCTGACACGTTGAACTCTTGTTCAGGATTCCAAATCACGATATCGGCATCAAACCCGGGAGCGATTGCCCCCTTCTTATTCTCCAAATGAACTTGTGCAGCCGGTCCAACACAGAGCCAACGAGCAAGGTCCAAAAGACTGTGACCGCGGCGCTGTGTTTCGGTCCAAATCACAGGAAGTCGAAGTTGCAACGAAGCGATTCCTCCCCAGGCTTTTGCGAAGTCACCACTTTCGCGCAGCTTCATCTCCTGTGGACATGGAGAGTGATCGGAAACAATAAACGCAATAGTTCCGTCCACAACCCCCGACCAGAGCGCTTCACGATTACCTCTTTCACGAATAGGCGGACAACACTTGAACTCAGTTGCCCCTTCAGGGATTTCTTCGGCATTAAAGTGCAGGTAATGGGGGCAGGTTTCAGCTGATATTTTGACTCCTTCTTCCTGGGCGCGACGAATCATCGGAACCGCATCTGCTGATGACAAGTGAACAATATGTATGCGCGTTTGGAATTCCCGACTCAAGCGGATCATCAACGCGATTGCTTCATTTTCTGCTTCACGTGGTCGTGAGGCTAAGAAAGTTGAATACTGGTCGGTAGGCTTGGAGCTTACGTTTGCGTTTTCAATTGGACCTGGAACCTCAGCATGAACGATCAGCAGAGCCCCTAAGCGTGTGAGTTCTGGCATGGCCTCGCGCAGGTTAGTCTCAGTTACATGAGGAAATTCATCTACACCCGAGGGGACGAGAAAACACTTAAAGCCCGCAACCCCGGCTTCATTCAATCTAGAAAGTTCGGCAGTATTGCCGGGAACCACTCCTGCCCAAAAACCAATATCGACATAACAGTTGTCTCGAGCTGCTTCCAGCTTAGCGCGAAGACCGTCAATTGTAGTTGTCGGTGGTATTGAATTGAGCGGCATATCAACAAGTGTAGTGACACCGCCAGCCGCCGCCGCCCTGGTTGCAGTTTCGAAGCCTTCCCAGTTTGTACGTCCTGGTGAATTGATGTGAACGTGAGTGTCGACGAGACCTGGCATGACCACAGCTTTGCCAGCGTCGATCAACTCGGAATTGTTCCGAACAGTATCAAATGCATCTACTGATTCGATTTGTCCGTCGCGAATATGGATCGACGCGGCTCCAACGTGATCGCGAAGGACAACCCGCTGGCCGCGTATGGTGAGATCCATTTCCGATACTAACCTGCCTAAAAAGTTGGCGGAGGTGGAGGTAGATTCGAAACAACTTCGTTTGGATCGCGCAGGCCGAACACCTGTTCATATGCCATTGCCGCGGCCGCTAAAGTAATCGGAAACACCAGGAAAATCCCTACATAGCACAGCAGCATACCCAAGATACCTAACAAGCCACCGAGCAGGTTTAGACCAAGAAGTCTCCAGAAGTTGGCAAATGCACCGCGAAAACTGAGTTTCACGGCATCGAAGCCCTGCAAATCTCGATCGACGATGAGAGGGTAGGCAAACGTGAATCCGATGGAGATAAAAATCACGATCAGGATGATCGCGATGTAGAAAAGCAAAAAGAAGAAGATGAAACCAATTCCGGCGATGGGGGCCGCATCTTCACCGGCCGCTGCTCCAGCGAGCATGGCCGCAAAAAATCCTACGTACATCAAGATGTAGGCACCGAGTATGACGGCTGTGATTGGGATCACGTGGAGCAGTGCAGCGACGACACTTTGCCCGAAGTAATCGAATCCTTTGAAAAGTGTTCCAAACTCAATTGGCTGTCCGCGTCGCGTCTTAAAGAGTGCCAGGAAAATTCCGCACATCATGGGTCCCATCAGAATGCCAAACGGCACAGCGCCGCCGATCATCATCCCGACCAGGCAAATTCCTACAAAGAGCCAGAACTGATCCTTAACCAAATTCCAACCAGCCTTGAGACATTCGACAGGTTCAACTGCACCACGACGAAAGTTAATTTCGGCATTATTTGTCATATGGTGTCCTTTGAAGGGTCTTCGAGTTTAAGCACTTTGTAGGTTTTCTAAAAAGTCCGCAAGTAAATTTGTGGCAACGCGCAAGCGATACGATGCCGTCGAGCGAATGTCGTCTATCGGCTTTATCTCGTTAATCAAGCTTTCACGAGCAAGGTCCGTAGTCTGGTTGCCAAGCACTTGTCCTCGCAATGCGTCCTCTATCTTTACACATCGGATGACAATCGGCGCCACGCTTCCAAACACGATCCTGAGGTCCGTAATTTCTTTGTCGACTGTTTGTCCGAGTGCAGCGAGGCACACCTTTGAAATCGCTTGCGCTTTGCGTGTGCCGACTTTTCGATAGTAATGGTAACTGTTTGCGGTCTTGCGAGGCAGTCGAATTTTTGTGAGCAACTCGTCCGGGTTAATCGCCATTTGCTTATAACCGGTATGGAAGCCGTGGTACGGAATCCAACGAGAAGAGCTCCTCGACATCAATTCGATCTCAGCATCGTAGGCGAGGAGCGCTGGTGGCGAATCGGCAGCAGGTGAGGCGTTTATGATGTTCCCTCCCAACGTTCCACGATTCTGAATCGCGAGTCCACCGGTTTCACTGGCTGCCTGGCAAAGCATCGGAAATTCAGTGCGGATGATCTGGTTTGCCTGTACATCAGTGTAAGTTGTTAAGGCGCCAAGTGTGATGAGGTCGCCGGTGACGTTGATTTCACGCAGCTCATCGAGTTGCCAAATGTTTATGTAATTGCGGTGCTTTAGGTTTCCAGACTCGAGTAAAACCATCAAGTCCGTGCCCCCGGCAAAGGGCTTCCAGCGGCCCGGTTCATTAGCGAGCACTGCTAAAGCGTCGGCGAGTGAAGCCGGCGTGGCAAGTTGATAATCAGGTATATAGCCTCGCATTGACTGTAGCTGTTGAGAGTTAGCTCTGACACGCTCGCACAACCGACTCGAAGATTTTCATGTAGCCAGTACAGCGGCAAAGATTACCAGCTAAACCTTCTCGAATATCACTTTCGGTTGGAGTTGGATTACGAGATAAGAGATCGACGGCAGCGAGAATCATTCCTGGAGTACAGATTCCACACTGCGCTCCGCCATGTTCGATGAAAGCTTGTTGTACAGCATGGAGTTGATCGCCGTTCGCCACGCCCTCGATTGTGGTGACTTCAGAACCAGCTACCTGGGCCACCGGGACAAGACAGCTGTTTACGATCCGGCCATCAATAATCACGGTGCAAGCACCACACTCACCTTCGCCACAGCCTTCTTTTGTGCCGGTTAGTTGCAAATCTTCTCGAAGCACGTCGAGAAGTCGAGTCATTGGAACCGCTTCGACGGTTCGCAACTGTCCGTTTACAGTGAATTTGAGCGAGCTTTTAGTAGTCATCTCTCTTGCTCGAAAGGAGGTGAGAAGAATACCATGACACTATGTTAGATTGGAGTAGTTGCACCGAAGTTGAACGGTCTAAGGACGTCGTAAGCGGAGCGTGGGTGTTTCGGGGAACCCGGATACCCGTTCGTGCGCTTTTCGAAAACATCGAAGCAGGAGCCACTATTGAGCAGTTTATGGATTGGTTTCCTGGTGTGACCCGAGAACAGATTGTCAACGTCCTCACTTTCGCGGAAGAACACAGTCTGTCGAACGCATAGTCCAATTCCTCACGATAATGAAGATCTTATTCGATCAGGGAACACCTGTTCCTTTGCGCGGCTACCTAACTCCACATTCCGTAGAGACGGCATTTGAGAGGGGTTGGTCCAGGTTAAAGAACGGTGAATTGTTACAGGTCGCTGAGGCTGAATTTCATTTATTGGTTACAACAGACCAGGAACTACCGTATCAGCAGAACCTTGAAGGTCGAAATTTGTCCATCTTAGTTCTTACTTCTACAAGTTGGCCTCGTATCAAAAAACTAATTCCTGAAATTCGGGAAGCAATCGAACATATTGGGGTTGGGGAGTACCGTGAAATCACTGTCCCGAGATAAATGGTTCCATCAACTTTTCCGGCATCAACGGCACCTGATTAAAACTGATTCCCGTCGCATTTTCGATCGCATTGAGTATTGCGGGTGCTGCACCATCCATCGGTAATTCACCAATTCCTTTGGCCCCGCCTGGTCCGTATGCATATGGATTCTCTTCAAAGAAAACCCGAATGGGTGGAATGTCGGCTGGCGTCGGAATGATGTAGTTCGTCATTTGATTATTCGCCATCCGTCCATTTTTCCAAACGACATTTTCAAAGAGCGTAAATCCGATCGCCTGAGCAACGCCGCCTTCAATTTGCCCTGCGGCTAGCACGGGATTGATTACGCGCCCAACTTCCTGAAGCGCCACAAAATCTTCCACTCGAGCTTCGTACGTCAACTCATCAAACGAGACTTCAGCAACATAAACTGCCCAGGCAAATGCTCCGTATGCGTCACCCTGGTATTTCTCGTCGTCCCAGTGAACATTTGGAGGCGGTTGATACGTTGCCGAAGTTTTCAGAGGACCAAACTGCGCAATGTAATCACCGCAAGCCCGCTGAAATTCTGTTTGACTATAGTTGTCCGTTAAGACACCACTTCCGATTAGAGTTTGCTTCAAGCCAAGCACGGCTGATTCGACCAGCTTACCTACAACCATTGATGTTCTTGAAGCAACGGTTGGACCACTATTAGGAACTTTGCCAGTGTCCGGTTGCTCGATGACGATGGAATCGAAATCGAGGCCAAGAGCTTCCGAAGCAATCTGCGCAAAAATTGTATTGGTTCCCTGTCCAATCTCGGTGCTGGCCGCCAAGACATGAACCTTGCCATCCGCTGCGGCTTCTGCGCCAACAACTGACTGCAGATAAACTTCGCCAGAACCGGTGAATCCCGCACCATGCATAAATGATGCAAAACCGATTCCGCGTCGTACTCGTCCATTGCGTTGCTTGTCGTTTGCGAACGTGGCCTTCTTTCGGTGGTAGTCGCTAAGTTCGAACGCTCGATCAAGCAACTGATTCAAGTCAACCCGTTCGCGAATTATCTGACTCGTCGCGGTTGTCTCGCCTTCCTTTATGAAGTTGCGACGACGAAATTCGTCGGGATTGAGTCCAAGTGTCTTCGCCACTTTATCCATATGACGTTCGAGGGCAAAGATGCTCTGTGGTGCGCCAAAACCTCTGAAGGCTCCATGTGGCGGAACATTAGTAGCAACAGCTTTGCTGTGAATTCGTACATTAGGACAAAGATATGGCCCAGCAGCGTGAATCGTTCCGCGTGAAAGCACTACAGGTGAAAGTGTGCAGTAAGCTCCACCGTCGATTGCAAAATCAATCTCCATGGCAACGAGTTTCCCATCACTGGTTACTCCGGTTTTGTGTCGCGTCCTGGACGGATGCCGCTTAGTAGTCGCGACCATATCTTCCGCGCGGTCATAGATCATCTTGACGGGTTTTCCCGCTTTCCAGGCCAACAATGCTGCG
>JBKPQV010000293.1:0-5690 GCA_046734235.1 Acidobacteriota bacterium | reverse complement strand
GTGAAGACATGCCTGCGCCATCTGTGCAATCGCACGTAGGGCCCCGCCGATGGTGCAACTCAGCTAAAGGATCCTAAGCTTGCTAGCTGGACGCAAACTCCTACTCGCCGACGACTCGGTCACCATCCAGAAAGTCATCGAACTTACGTTTGCCGATGAGGGCGTTCGAGTTGTGACGTATGGCGATGGTCAAGAGGCCATTGATAAGTTAGAGGAAGTTGCCCCGGATATAGTGCTCGCAGATGTATTTATGCCGTCAAAGAGCGGTTACGATGTTTGCGAGTACGTCAAACAAAACGAGAAGCTCAAAAATGTTCCTGTTGTGCTGCTCGTTGGCTCTTTTGAGCCGTTCGACGAAGCGGAGGCGCGCAGAGTTGGCGCGGACGATATATTGACGAAACCTTTTCAATCCATTCGACGCTTGATTGACAGAGTGGGTGCGCTAGTTAGTAACCCTCCTTCTGAAGAGAAAGAGGTTCCAACTGCGGAACTGCCCAAGGCTGAAGAAGAAGCGGCTGAGGATCAGCTGCGCTTGAATACCGGAGAGCTTGAAATCAGCACCGCTGACACAATGCCGCTGCCGGAAGAATTACGGGCGACCTTAGAAATTCCGCAACCAGTGCTTGCGCAGCAAACTGAAGTTGGTGAAAAAACAATGGACTCTGGTACTACATGGGTAAATCCGCCCGCTGAAGATTCTGACGTACTTTTGGACTTAGGTGAGTTTGAAACTGCCTCAACTCAGGATGAGGACGAGTTTGTTCTGGAGCTCGATGATGAAGCGCCGAAATTTATCGGCGACTATTCAGCGCCAGTGCCGGCGCGTGCTTTTGTTGAACCGCAGGTAACTGAAGCGGTTGCTAGTGCAGTCGCGGCAAACGGCTTTTCATATCAACAGGAAGTTTCAGCACCGGTTTATTCGGCGCCGGAAGAAGTTGCTTACGAAGATCAAGTTCATGAGATCGTTCCGGATGAGCAAACAAGTTTTGCTGTTGAGCCAGTTGCTCCTGTTTCGACGCCCGTGGCGACACCATCTGTGGCTACTTCCGTCACTCCTGGTACGCTCTCTCAAGAGCAGATCGATGCAATTGCGCGTCGTGTTGTCGAAATGATGTCCGACAAGGTCGTTCAGGAGATTGCGTGGGAAGTCGTTCCTGAACTGGCGGAGTTGATGATCAAACGTCAGCTCGAGCAGAAAGAATCTCAGCACCAGTAAGGATTTTCATTGCTTGGGAAGGTTATGCAGGTGATCAGAAATGGTCACCTGCTTTTTTTCGAGAGAGATCGGTTAAGTTCTTTCTACAATGGGTGCCTGATCAGGAGAAGAGAATACCTCACACGGCAGTGTGGGGATCGTTCAAGTTCGGTCTATTCATTTGAACCTCGCTGTGCAGTCTGAAATCGAGTAGCGAATAAATAGTGTGGACTTGAACGATCCCCAAACTGCCGTTTGGGGCATTCAGCCATCACCTCCCAAGCCGCTTCTGTTAGAAAGGACTTGAATGATGCCCACACTGCCGTGTGGGCTATTTAAACACTTTGCTGCTTTGAGCTTTTCACTTCGCCTGTCGTAGACTCTACCCTTCGATTTATTAACCTGCCGAGCTTCACGGACTAAAATACAAAGCTCGAAGCAACAAGCTCAAAGACAAATGGAAATTCCTAAACAATACGATCCTAAACAAGCCGAACTGCACCATTACGAACGCTGGGAAAAAGCCGGCTATTTTGCGCCTGAAATAAACAAAGATCCAAACGCGCCCGTTTTTACAATTGTCATTCCCCCGCCTAACGTCACCGGCTCATTACACATGGGTCATGCCTTGCAACACACGCTGATGGATGTAATGACACGTCACAAGCGTATGAGTGGCTTTCGCGCTTTGTGGTTACCCGGGATGGATCATGCCGGAATATCAACTCAGTTAATGGTAACTCGAGCGTTGAAGAAGGAAGGAAAGACTCGCCACGACCTGGGACGCGAAAAGTTTGTCGAACGTGTCTGGCAGTGGAAGGCTGAATCGGGTGGACAGATTACAGTGCAAATGCGGCGCGAGGGAGCCTCCGTCGATTGGTCGCGGGAAAAGTTCACGATGGATGAAGACCTCTCACGCGCGGTTCGAGAAGTGTTCGTACGTTTGTACGAGGAAGGGTTGATTTACAGGGGTAACCGTATTGTTAATTGGTGTCCACTTGATCAAACCGTACTGTCTGATCTCGAAGTCGAAAAACTCCCGCAGGCTGGCAAACTTTATTACCTACAGTATCCGGTCAAAGGAAGCGAGAGGCGTCTTACTGTTGCGACAACCAGACCCGAAACTATGTTAGGCGACACTGCGGTTGCCGTTAATCCAACTGATGAGCGTTATAGAGATTTGCTTGGCTCAACGTTGCTATTGCCGTTAACCAATCGCGAAATTCCGGTAATCGCCGACGAGTTTGTGGACCCTGAATTTGGTACTGGTGCCGTGAAAGTTACTCCGGCGCACGATCCAAATGACTACGAGATGGGTATGCGGCATAACCTCGATCAGGTTGTAGTGATTGATCAGCACGCGAAGATGACGGCCGAGGCGGGCGATCGATTTGCCGGCCTGGACCGGTACAAGGCGCGCGAGAAAGTTGTTGAAGAGTTTGAACAACTTGGTCTTTTGGAAAAGGTCGTCGACTACGAGTTCTCAATTTCCAAGTGTGAACGTTGTAAGACGGTGATCGAGCCGCTCATTTCCACGCAATGGTTTATGCGCATGGATCAATTGCGGGACCTGGCGTTGGACTTAATGTCGACGAAAAGGAAGCCGCAGTTCTATCCGGAAATTCCTTATGAACGTGTCTATACAAACTGGCTTGAGAATCTGCGCGATTGGACGATTTCACGCCAGCTTTGGTGGGGCCATCAAATCCCAGCCTGGTACAACAGCACTGGCGATGTTTTTGTTGCTCGCTCTGAAGCTGAAGCTCGCGAGCAGGGCGGCACCTCAGAACTCACACAAGATCAAGACGTCCTGGATACCTGGTTCTCATCAGCGCTCTGGCCTTTTTCCACCTTGGGATGGCCGAATCAAACCGAAGATCTGAAGACCTTCTATCCTTCTTCGGTCCTTGTGACCGCCCGCGACATCATTTTTCTGTGGGTCTCACGAATGGTGATGATGGGAGCTAAGTTTATTGGTCCAGAAGCTTTCCAGGACGTTTTCGTGACGGGAACGATTCTCGACAGCCAGGGACAACGAATGTCGAAGACGAAAATGAACGGGGTGGATCCACTTGATGTTTTCGACAAGTTTGGCGTGGATGCTACCCGCCTGACGTTGGCCCAGGTCGGCAGCACGGATACACGTTGGAACGAGAAGCAGGTTGAATCGTATCGAAACTTTGCGAACAAGATCTGGAATGCTGCGCGATTCGCGATGCTCAACTCGGAAGGCGCTTCAGTACAACCTGGGCTGGTTGAGATGAGTTCTGATCTCGCTCTACACGATCGCTGGATCATTTCGCGTTTGAATAGAACGGCAATCGACGTAAATTCGGCATTGGCTGGTTATCAATTTCACGAAGCGGTGCAAACGCTTTATCACTTCTTCTGGGACGATTTCTGTGATTGGTATATCGAATTGAGTAAGTCCGCTGTGACGGCCGAGGAATCTACTGATCACAGGAATGCTGCTCGTTCGAGATTGCTTAGCGTGCTTGAGCAGGCGCTGCGCCTACTTCACCCGTTTATGCCATACATCACAGAAGAACTGTGGCAGCGTTTGCCTGGCATAGGGAAAAGCTCATTGCATCCGGCCTATGCCGAAGCCGAACCAACAATAATGTTGGCCGCGTATCCGGCGGGCAATGAATCATTCGTTGATGATCAGGCCGAATGGGAGATGCAGGCGATCATCGACCTGGTTTCTCGTGTGCGCAATATCAGATCCGAGATGAATATTAAGCCGGCTGAACGAATAAATGTCCTCGTGGGGGCTCCGGACGAAAAACTACGCAAGGTCTATCATGCGGCAACGGGCCAAATATCGAGGTTAGTTCGCGCTGAAGTTGTAATCAATGAACAACTTGAGGCGCCTCGTGCTTCCGCTCGCGCTGTGTTGATAGGCGGTGCTGAATTAGCTGTTCCTTTAGAAGGATTGATCGATTTCGAACAGGAGCGCCAGCGTCTGCGTCGCGAACAGGACAAACTGCAAGGGGAAGCGGCAAAACTTGAAGCGCAGTTGCAGAATCCGAACTTCGTGGAGCGTGCTCCCGCCGAACGAGTCGCCGAAGTGCGCGATCGAATAGCCGATATTGTCCAAAGGAATTCCCAACTACAACAGACTCTCGAAAACCTACAATGAACTGGTTTGACGAAGGCGCACTCTATTCTCAAATTGGCGTCTTCCTGCGCGAAGACATGGGTCGCGGTGACATCACGACCCAATCGATCATTACTCGAAACACTCGCGCCCGTGCGCGTTTTGTGGCCGGCGAGAAAATGATTGTCGCGGGACTCGAAGCGGTCGAAGAAGTCTTTCTTACGCTCGACTCACAACAACAGCTAGAAGCTTTTGCGTCAGACGGCGAAGAAGTTGATCCTGGTAAAGTGATTGCTCGGACTGTTGGTTTTGCGGATGTCCTGATCACTGGAGAACGGCTCGCCCTCAACCTATTACAACATCTGTCTGGAATTGCGACTCTCACAAACCAGTTCGTAAAAGCCGTTGAAGGAACGTCTGCGCAAATCGTTGACAGCCGCGCAACTACGCCTGGATTACGTTTGCTGGAGCGCTATGCAGTTGATATGGGCGGTGGTTACAACTCAAGATTTGGATTGGACGACGGGGTTATTGTTACCGCAAACCACGTATCGATCATTGGTGGAGTTGCGCTGGCTGTCAGACAGGCGAAAGAAAAGCTGGGATATCTTCACAAGATTTCTGTTCAAGTGTCATCGTCGAGCGAAGTACAAGAGGCTATTAGTGCTGGCGCTGATATCGTGATCCTGGAGGACATGACGGCAGATCAAGTTTCTGAGTTAGTGAAGTCGGCAAGAACTCAAGCAGGTGTCGTATCAGTGGAGTGTTCCGGCTTGATTACACTTGAAAATGTTCGTTTATATGCTGAGGCCGGCGCGGATTTGATACGGATTGAAGCGCTAACGAATTCTGCACCGGCTAAGAACATTAGTTTCAAAGTTCAGCCTTACTGAGATGAGCGAACTGCGACCTAATACTAACCAGCACAAGTCGAGCCTCCAGCGCAGAGCAGATCGTGCGCTGCAACGACAGCTCAACTACCAGCAACGCAAGGCCAAGTCAATTTCTGGTCGCGAGCCTGAAATTATTCTGGCGATGCAGCGCTCCTCAAAACGCGTACGCGACCTGCTCGAATCTTTCAAGCCAATTAATAAACAAGCGCGAGTAATCGAAGTTGGAAGCGGCGCTCATGGTTTGATTTTCTATTTTGGAGCGCAACATGGAATTGGAGTAGACCCACTGGCCGTAAGTTACAGTGGTTTGTTTCCACAATGGCAAAAAGCAGCATTGACAGTTGCGGCCTTTGGTGAGCGCTTGCCGTTTGCTGATAAGAGTTTTGACGTCGTTATCTGTGACAACGTCGTGGATCATGCTGAGTCACCGCAGACCATAGTTCGCGAACTGGTGCGTTTACTTGTTCCGGGAGGTTTACTGTACTTTACTGTAAACGTTCAT
>JBKPQV010000292.1:0-2988 GCA_046734235.1 Acidobacteriota bacterium | reverse complement strand
AGTCTGAAACGGCAGGATTGAAGCTCATTCGGAAACCCAGCCAAGTTGGCAGCTGACCAACTTCTGTAGGCTTTGCGACCTCCGCTCACGCGAAGTGTGCCTTTTTCGTGCTCCTAAAAGATTTAGCGGGACTTGGCCGCTAGTAGAAAATCAGGTGGGCACCCCAGAAGACGGCCCTTGCTGCCGTCAACTTGAGTGAGAGTACATTACGCCCAACAACAATGTCAACCGCTATTTTTCTTTGTTTAACTGTTGTAGATGTGAGATTAAGCGGTAGAAATTGGACCAGGTATCAGCCCAATTATGGAATTGATCAACTTTTCTTCCAGAGTCTTAATGAAACGAAATCAGTCACTTTGAGGAGTTTTTACTTTGGCGGTTTTAGCCGGAATTCCGAGCACGATGTGACTTGGGGCTACGTCCTTCGTAACTACAGCGCTCGTGCCCACCATTCCGTCGTTTCCAATCTGGGCTCCAGCCAAAACGGTTGAGTGATAGGTTAAGCGCACACCATCGCCGATTCTTGTGACCGGGGTGTAGACCTTGTGGATATCGTGGATATCATGAGTGTGAGAATAGACGTTGACGTAGTCAGAAATCGACACGTTGTTTCCGATTTCAATTCCCCCGCGGTCATCGAGTAACACATACCGGTGGACCACCACGTTATCCCCAAAACTCAGGTTGTAGCCAAACGACCACTCCACAAAGTGCCAGCATTTAAAGTTCTGTCCGACCTTAGCAAATATGTGCGGTGCCAGCATGCGTCTAAAGCGGTGACCCAGTATCGCATTTTGTCCGAGTGGTGAACGGTCAAACATCTGCCAGAGCCAGATGAGGGGCTTACGAATGGCGTACCGTTCCGAGTCGATATCGGTGTAATACTCAGGTTCCGTAGTAACGTTCCGTGGGTCAAAATTGTGGATTACTGCGCGCGTCGCCAGGGGCAATCCCGGTGAATCCAGGTTTACGTTGCCGAAGTAGATCTGGGTGAGGGTTTCATGAACGACATCGTTTGGGTTTCGCCGACCTTCAATAAGGGCGCGCTCAAGTTCAACCAGAAAACTGTTGTAGTCGTTCTCTGCCAACGCCTGGGCAGATAGTTCACGATACGTCATAGGTCCGGCACCAGTATTCACTCTGATTTTGCCTGCAGAATTCGGAGTGCGCCGAAAGTAACACACCAACAGAACCATCAGCAATTCGAAACACTCAGGACCTGCTATCTGTCTTTCAACTTGCTTGAGCCTTAGTCGTAACGCTAGGATGCGGCGCAAATGAAGCTGCTACGCCTGCTAGCGATCTCGGTAATCCTTCTTCTACTCATTGCAGTTGCCGCACTCTGGTGGAATCGACCCGGCAAAACAGACATGGCCGATTACGCGCCAGCGGACTCGTTGGTCTACATAGAAGTGGATAGCCTCCCTGACGTTATTAAGGCTATTCGATCGAGTGATGTCTGGAAAAGCGTCGCAGCCACAGTTGGCAGTAATACTCAACCACAGAGCTCGTGGTCCCTCCTGGCATCAAGAACTGGTCTCGCACCAACTGAAGCAGTGCTTTCCTCTCGCGCTCAGTTTGCCCTTGTAGTTTTAGGTATTGACGCGACCGAAAAAGACGAGCAATTACATGTAAAACCCGAGGTTGCTCTAATCGTAGAGACACATACTGCGAACTGGCGGATGAAAGCTACGGCGATTGAAAATATCAAACGGCTCGCAGATTTTGCATATGGAACCTCGGTTTGTAGTGAACGAAGTGCCGAGGTTCATTATGTCGACTGCCTCGAAAAGCAAGGACCCAGAAAAATCGTCGCGGCAATCGACGGGAGCATCATCACAATAGCGAATTCTGATGAGGCAATAAAAAAATGCCTGGGAGTACGACGGGGACAACGCCCAAGCCTCAGGACCGATCCGGAGTTAGCCAGTCTTAGAAGAAACCTGAAATCCGATTCCGCGCTGGCGTTTGGTTATGTTTCCCAACTGAACGCTGCCCGCCTGGTGTCTTTGGCTGGTCCATTACTTCTCGGGAAAGCTCCAGGAGATCAGCAATTGGAGCAGTTGCTTTCCAAGAGCTCTGCGAAAATTCTGCGCAGCATCGCCTGGGTATCAACACCGTCTCGCGGCGGCATCGAAGATCGATATCACATTGCTTTGGATCCTGATGTAGTCAAACGGCTTGAGCCGGCTTTTGACACCGCGACTCCGAATGAGGATTTCTGGCAAGCGATCCCCGACGCTTTTCGTTCATTAACGATTTATCGCAGTAAGAATCCACAAGCTGCCTGGAGTTCCCTTGATTCAGCATTCGCTATAAAACTTGACGCTGTATCGAGTGTGATCTTTGCAGCGCTTCTGAAGGCAAGCTTGACTGGTTATGGCATCGATGATCCAAAGACAACGATTGGCGCGTTGTCTTCTCCGCTCGTCACACTTCGGCCGGTGCTCGGTGAGGGTTCCTTGCTTATTGGAAAAATTGCCGATGAATCTCAGCTTCGACGAGCCATTTCAAGCGCGTTGATAGGTTCAGGTAAAGGTCAACTTATCGATAACATCCGGATTGAACCAAACAGCCAGAAGGAGTTTACTGCGTTGCTGCTCGATGGATTTTTGATTATGGGAAAGACTGAGGATGTAGCAGTCTATCTTGCTCAAGTTCGAAACAAAGAGATGATTTCAAACGAGCGGCTAGAGTCTCTCAAGCTTTCGAATCGCCGCAGTGATTCAGCTATCGTCACGTACACCAATGAACGATCTTCTTTTGCGGGGATCATTAGAAGTCTCAGCTTGCTAAACTCCAGGAGATTCACTGAAAACGAGCTCGATAAAATTACCAACTCGCTCACGAACCACGACTGCGCATGGACCGAGAGCGCGATGGATTCAAGTGGCATTGATCGCCGAACTCAATCTGCTTTTGGACAATTTGGTAATCTGCTTTCTTTTGCGCAAGACAGCTCTTCACCAAGGCCTTGAAATTTGTGAC
>JBKPQV010000291.1:0-3658 GCA_046734235.1 Acidobacteriota bacterium | reverse complement strand
GGTTAACTGGCGGGATGTCCGCTGGCAAAACCGGGCACACTTTTTTGGCGTTTCGGCCCAAATGATGAGGCGCATTTTGGTTGACGTCGCGCGCGACAAGAAGTGGGCCAAACGCGGTGGCGACATGCTGCAAGTCTCACTTAGCGACGTGACCTTTACAACCGCCCACCGTCCTGATCTCATTGCGCTTGACGACGCCTTAACCTCGCTGGCCAGGCTGGATCCACGAAAGGCGAAGGTTGTCGAAATGCGTTTTTTTGGCGGACTGTCAGTTGAAGAAGTCGCCGAAGTATTAAAGGTTTCGGATCAAACCGTAATGCGCGATTGGAAGCTGGCGAAGGTATGGTTGTTGCGCGAGCTGGATCAAAAAAGATCTTCGACACCTGATGAATAACCCCGAGCGATGGCAACATATTGAACAGCTCTACCATTCCGCACTTCAGTGTGACCCCGAAGAACGCTCCGCTTTCCTTGATCAGGCTTGTGCAGGCGACGAGAAGTTACGACGTGAGGTTGAGTCGTTACTCGCTTACCAGGATCAGTCAGAAGATTTTATTGAATCACCCGCGCTGGAGTTTGCGGCGAAGTTAGTTGCTGAAGAGCAGTCCACCCTTGTCGCCGTAGGTCAAACAATAAATCAGTATCAGATTACCTCACGCCTTGGCGCTGGTGGTATGGGAGAAGTTTTTCTTGCCCTTGACACTCGATTGAATAGAAAAGTTGCGATCAAATTCCTCCCGGCCCTCTTTACAGGGAACAAAACACACCTGAACCGTTTCGAACAGGAAGCTCGTGCCGTTGCCGCATTGTCTCATCCGCATGTGTGTGTAATTCATGAGGTGATCGAAACGAACGATGGGCGCCATTGCATTGTGATGGAGTACGTTGATGGTGCGACTTTACGCGCTCGCATGGAAAAGTCTTCAATTGACATTCGCGAAGCGCTCGATATCGCAATCCAATCCGCCTCAGCACTGTCAGCAGCGCACACAGAGGGGGTTGTGCACCGCGACATCAAGCCCGAAAACGTCATGATCCGAAACGATGGCTACGTGAAAATCCTCGACTTCGGACTGGCAAAGCTAACTTCCCGCGATGCGTCACTTTTAGACACTGAAGAGGCGACGATACTCCGTACAACGCCGGGAATAGTGCTGGGAACAGTTTTTTATATGTCGCCGGAGCAGGCCCGTGGGTTGCCAGTCGATCCCCGCACTGACATCTGGAGTGTAGGGGTTGTGCTCTACGAGATGCTCGCGGGTAAGAAGCCTTTTGATGGACCAACACCGACGGACGTGATCATTGCGATCGCTGAACGGAATCCCGAACCCCTTTCGAACCAAGTTCGCAACATCCCTGCTAGTGTGGAAAAGATAGTTACGAAGGCTCTAGCGAAGGATCGTGCAGCACGATACCAAAGTGCCGAGGAATTACTCGGTGATCTAAGAAAAGCAAAGCACGAGTTAGAAGTAGGAGCGCAACATGTACCGGGTCAAAAACCTCCTCTCGATTCCACTAGTGAGGACAAATCGATCACTTCGCGATCGCTGTTATCTCGAAAGGGCTTGCTATGGGCGGCTGGAATCGCTGGAGTGCTCATCATTGCAGTACTAACTTATTCATTGCTTGCCAGCCGTGTCGCTACAACGCCACCGATCGAGATCAAATCGATTGCAGTGTTGCCGTTAGACAATCTTTCAGGTGATAAATCGCAGGATTATTTTGCTGATGGGATGACCGACGCGCTGATCACAGATCTCGCCAAAATCAGCGCACTACGAGTTATTTCCAGGCCATCAGTAATGCAATACAAAGGTGTGCGTAAGTCGTTACCGGAGATTGGCCGTGAACTAAAGGTGGACGCCGTGCTAACAGGGTCGGTAGTTCGAGCGGGCGAACGCGTAAGAGTTGGTGTTCAGCTAACTCAGGCTGCAACAGAGCAGAATCTTTGGGCCAACAGTTACGAGCGCGACTTGCGTGATGTACTGACATTACAGAGTGAGGTAACGCGCGACATTGTCAGCAAGATCAAGATCCAGTTGACAGGGAAGGATCAAGGAAGGGCTCAAAAATCAGGTTCGGTGAATCCGCAAGCTTACGATCAGTATTTGCGTGGCAGATTCTATCTGGACCATCAAACTAAAGAGGATAACGACGCAGCTATCACGGCTTTCGAAAATGCTATTTCTATCGATCCCAACTTTGCAGAGGCTCAGGCTGAACTAGCTCAAGCATATGTGTGGAGGCTTTTCTTATTTGCTCCAAATGAGAAACAGTGGGAAGAAAAAGCCTTTGTATCTCTCGAAAAGGCGCTCTCGTTAAATCCTGATTTGGCCGAAGCCCATCTCGCTCGCGGGCGCCTGCTGTGGACACCGGCGAATCATTTTCAACACGATCAGGCAATTCGCGAATATAGACGTGCGCTTGATCTGGACCCGAGTTTGGATGAAGCGCGAAATCAGCTCGCGCTGGTTTATAGTCACGTTGGCTTACTCGACGAAGCACTTCGAGAATTGGAAACTGGCATCGCGGTCAACCCGACGAATTCACAGGCACGATTTCGTGTTGGTGAAGTCTATTTATTTCAGGGCAGGAATGAAGAATCGCTAAATACGTTGCGCAACCTTCCGGCTGAAGTCAATCCATCACTGATCGGTCATCAGATTGTGTTGGCTCTATTTAATTTAGGTAGAAAAGATGAGGCATCCGCAACGCTTGATAAATTCTTAAAGGACTATCCTGATGATAATCGTGGCCTGTTTACTAGTTTGCAGGCCGTGCTGTCGGCATCAAACGGAAACGAACATCTTGCGGAAGAGCAGATCAGGTTAGCGATTCAAAAAGGAAAGGGATTTGGACATTTCCATCACACTGAGTATCACATAGCCTGCGCATATGCGCTGATGAAGAAGACGGACCAGGCAATTAAGTGGTTGGAAACAGCTGCTTCTGATGGCTTTCCTTGTTACCTGCTGTTCGAAAAAGATCCGAAGTTGAATAGCTTACGACAAGATGCTCGGTTCGCGGCGTTTCTAGAGAAAACCAAGAAGGAGTGGGAATCTTACAAGAGTATCTCGTTTTGAGGTGGTCTCTTTCCTACCTTCTGATTAAGAACGGCTTTGCCTCAAAGTCGATTGGGTGTTCACCAATTTCGTGATATTTCATGTGATTTCGTGGACGATCCACGAAATTACACTAATTAACACGAAACCAGGTTAATCCTCTTTTCCGTTAAACCTGATCGACCTCGCCGTTTGACACCGATCACTTCAACGATTGCCACACACCCCATAAACCTATCTTGAAAAATTATAGATACTAGAACTGAATTGAATCCGTTTCAGGATCGCTTTAGCATCAAAGTTGTAGCCTCGTTTGAACTGATTCGGCGGAAAAAATGCGGACCACTCTTGTTAGTTACCTCGACGATTTTCTAGTGCATGGCAGCGAGACTGCGTTTTCGCACAGATCTGGAGTAAGGACCAATCGCTGGTCTTACAGTGAGGTTGCGAGCGTGGCCTTTCAGTTCGCAGAAGAGTTGGCGGTAAGAAAAATCGTAAAAGGCGATCGCGTTTTGCTCTGGGCTAAAAACAGTCCCGAGTGGGTTGCGGCATTTTTTGGATGTCTCCTCCGTGGAGTAATTGTCGTTCCCCTTGAT
>JBKPQV010000290.1:0-7610 GCA_046734235.1 Acidobacteriota bacterium | reverse complement strand
CAGCACTATGGCAACCTATCGAGCGCTTCGACTGGCTTTATGCTAGCCGAAAAGAACGACTGGAGAGGCCCGGCAATGGTTGTTGGATTTGGAGTTGGCTTTGCTGCAAGCGCTGGAATAATGAATTTCAACTAAGAATCGCTTAAGCGGATACCTCAGCATTTCCCGTCAAGGCGTTGAGCGTTGAGCCGACCTGTCCAAAGTCGAACGGTTTTCCAATGATACCGTCTACCAGCCCTTCTTCACCGGTGGGTGGCGGAGTGGTTGGTCCATAACCGGTAACCATCACTATCCGAATCTCCGGCCAGTGCTTCCTAATCTCACGCGCAGTTTCCCAGCCGTCCATTTCCGGCATGGCCAGATCGGTAAAGACCAGATCGAAATTGCCATTACTCAATTTCTCAATCGCTTCCTGACCACTCTCCGCTAACTCAACATCGTGATCTACCGCGACTAACATCTCCGCAAGAGTTTCGCGGACTGACGGCTCGTCGTCGACAACCAAAATCTTAAGGCTGGGCATTTCATTTGGAACTTCTGCTACGTCGTCACTCGCCGATTCTTCTCCGGCTAACGGAAGATCGATAATAAAAGTCGCCCCGCTGCCTGGTTCAGAGGCAACTCTTATCGATCCCTCATGTCGTTCGAGGATGCTGTAGCTGACCGAAAGCCCAAGGCCCGTTCCGTGTGCGCCCTTGGTTGAGAAGAAGGGCTCAAAAATCTTCTGGCGAATGTCCTCGGGCATTCCGGTTCCGTTATCGCTGAACGTCAACTGCAACCGTCCATCTTTTTCGCCGCAACAGATCTCAAGCTTTCCACCCCTTGGCATCGCGTCGACAGCATTGACGATCAGATTGACAAAAACTTCCCGCAACTCAGAGGCGCTGCCGTAAGTCCTCATTCCTGTTTCGCCGTCGAGTTTGACCTCATATTCCAGCCCACGCAGGCGAGCTTCGTTCTCCCAGCGTGTCCGCGTGATTTCTACAGCATCACTCAACAAACTGCGCACATCAACCATCTCGAACTCTTTCACTGGCGACTTACGCGCAAAGGTTTGAATTCGGCGAACTGTTGCGGCAGCGTCTTCGGCGGCAGTTTGAATAATGTCGAGGTTGCGGACCAGGGCCTGATCGTTGAGTTGACGTCGTAACAATTGTGCGCGACCAAGTATTGCAGCAAGCGAGTTGTTAAAGTCGTGGGCCACACCAGATGCCAGTTGTCCCAACGCTCTCAATTTATCGGCGCGTGCAGCTCGTTCGCGTTCTTCTTTTTGCTCAGTTATGTCGCGCGCAATTCCCAGGACACCGGTAGTTCGTCCCTCGACAACAAGCGGCGAGTTGTCAACGCGTGCATGTCGCAGACTGCCGTCGAAAGCGAAATAACGCATTTCATAGGTTTGCGGAGCACCACTCAAAGCAGCTATCAGTTTTTCATGGACCAGATCGCGGTCGCCCTCGTAGACCATATCGAGCAACGAACGCCCGATGAAGTCGTTCAGCTTAAAGCCAAGCCCCTTCAACGTCGCAGTGTTACACCACTTGAAGCAACCGTTCGTATCTACCGCGTAGATCGACTCCCGGGCGCTTTCCAAAATATTTGTCAGTAGCGATTGATGTTCGCGGGCAACTGCCTGCACTTTTCTGAGTTCGGAAAGATCACGGGCTGTACAAACAACAGCGATCGGCTTGGTTGTGTCATCGAGAACCGGTTCGACAGTTACCAGCAATGGTCGATTCAGGCGCGTGGGAGTGATTTCAATTGTAACGCTGCAGCAATCCTCAAGCGCCTTTTCCACCACGCATGTTTCACTGGAAACACTCGTGCTAAGAATCTCGCAGCACTTCTTGCCTAGCAGAGCTCGAGGGTGTTGGGCCTCCATTGCAGCGCCAGCTCGATTGACGCGCTTCAATTCACCCTCACGATCGAAGATGAATATGCCGTCAGACATCGCATCAAACGTCGTTTCCCACTCGCTCTTACCGCGCGCCACCATTTCAAACAACTCAGCCTGTGCAATACCTATCGCCAGACGTTCCGCCAATGCTTCAACAAGAGCGACTTCATCTTCAGCCCAATAACGGATGCGGTCGGTCTGATGAATACACAGCACACCCCGAAATTGGCCCTTTACAATCAGGGGATAATTTATTTGCGAACGCACCCCCATCCGGGCAGAGTGCTCGCGCACATACGCACTAAGATTGGGTGAGCCACCCGCAAAGCTCACCGCATCATTTACGACCAAAGGCTGATATGAATTAAGCAGGTAGCGTCCAATTGGATCGTTGTAGTCAACCTCGACGTGTCCGATACTGTCCACTCCCTCAGCGAGGTACTCGTGCTCCAATGACGAACTAGCCACTCCCTGGTTGTAAAGGAAGAGATGAACTCTCGAAGCTGAAAGCGCCTGGCCCAATTCACGAGTTGCTGTACTCAAAACTGCCGGCAAACTTAACGAAGCGCGGATAGCCATCGTTAGCCTGTTGACAAGGGCTTCACGCGTCGAACTGTTCTCGGCTTTCTGGTAAAGCTCTGCCTGCCTGATCGCAATTCCAGTTTGGTCTGCAACCGCCTTAGCGAGTGCGATCTCGGATTCGTTCCAGTTGCGAATTTCCTTCGTGGTCGAAAGGGCAAATGCTGCCGGCACGTCATCTCCAACCCGAATCGCAACGTACATTATTGACTTGACGTCCGCCTTCGCAAGGATGTTGGCGTAAAGCTCGGTAATGCGTTTGTCGTTCGCGGCATCGTTAAAAGGCAAGACTCCTGTTTCATCGAGCGCCTTAATTAATACTTGTAGATGTGATAACTCAAAATCCGACGCCGCAGGCAAAACGCCCTCTGCGTGATACTCAGCAACGTTCGTAGCACACTGGGAAACATCGTTCCTCATAAAGAGTGAACAACGATCGACGTTTAGATAAGTGCCCAATTCACGAACAGCAGTTTGATAAATCTCCTGACTATCGAGTGAGCAGCGAATCGCCTGCGAGATTCGGTGGGTCATCGCCTCGCGCTCGGCCTGATGGGCCAGGGCGTCTTCCGCACGCCGGCGTGCAGAAATGTCCACACCAACACCGGCTACATACCGGTTGCCCGCTGAATCAGTAGTTGGGAATTTGAAAACCAGCCAATGGTGTAGAGTCCCGTCTTCAGTTGGAACAGTTTCGATTACTTCCTCGGGCTTTCCTGTTCGAAGTATCTTCAGATCATGCTTGTGAGTTTCTTCAGCCAAAGTCGGCGGCAGCCAGTCGAAACTCTTCTTGCCTTGCAGGTAGCTGAGTTTTTTCCCAAACAGTCGTTCGAAAGGTTTGTTTACATATACATACCTTCCTTCAGCGTCCTTCATGAAGGCGACCGCAGGGCTGTTGTCCATGAAGCTATTGAAGAATGCCTGAGTCTCGCGCAGCTCTTCTTCTGAGCGTTTGCGTTCGGTGAGATCTCTTCCGATACCCTGCACGCCGACCGGTTTGCCATCACGGAAAATCAGGCGCGTGCTCACTTCCAGCCGAACTCGTTTTCCCTCTTTCGAGATGATCTCGATTTCGTAAACAGTCGATACGTTTTCTGACGCCTTGTGGGCAATCATTTCCCGCGCGAGAGCGAGATACTCCGGAGCAATCACGTCAGCTACATTCATGATTGCTGCCTCTTCGCGAGAATAACCTGTAAGGCGTTCACCACTTCGATTTAGTGATGTGAAGTTTCCGGCGAGATCGTGGGTATAGATTATGTCGTTAGCATTCTCAAAGAGTTCTCGATAGCGCTCTTCGTTTTCACGAATAACACCTTCCGCTCGCCGCTGATCAGTTACATCGGTTGCCACTCCAATAACACCGAGCACGTTGTTAGCTTCATCAAAAAGCGGTGAGTAACGAACTTCAAATATGAGATCAAAAACTTCTGTGCGTGTAGTAAAGGTTTCACCTGATAATGCCCTGCGGATGTTTGCGCACATCTTTGGGTGCTCGGCATACACTTCAAAGACTGACTTCCCGACGAGCTCACCTGGTTTGAGAGACAAGCTCTTTAAACCCTCGCCTTCAGACAATGTGAAGATGCCGTTCTGATCAGTTGCAAAAAGGATTACCGACGCGCTGCCAATAACAGTGCGGAGACGTTCCTCACTGTCTTTGAGTGCCTGCTCAGCGGACTTCTGGTCCGTAATATCGCGAACCACGCCGCGTACGCCAATCTGATTTCCACGGCGATCAGTTTCCACCGTGATCATTCCCTCGAGATAGCGCAATTCACCCTTTGCGTCGTGCAAACAATATGTAGATCGTAAGGCGGTGTTTCCGGTGTGGCTTTTCGTTTGTTGGATATCGCTTATGGCGGAGGCGCTACCGATCAATTCGCGCAGATGCTTTCCAATCAAATCAGTAACTGAGCGACCGAAGAAACGAGCCCCGGCGAGATTGATGCTCGTGAGGTACCCGTTCATGTCACGGGTATAGATGATGTCGGCTGCCTGTTCAACGATTTCTCGATAGTGCTTTTCAATTCGGTGACGTTCAACAAGGCGCGCCACCTTTACGAGTAGCTCTTCATTCCTGAAAGGTATGTCTAAGTAATCATCGGCACCTGCGTGCAGTCCCAGCAATCCATCGTCGTCGGAACGCTTGAGACCGCTGATCAGTAATATCGGAACATATGTAGTGCGTTCATCATCCTTAAGCCGGCGGCATAGTTCCAGGCCGTCCAAAACTGGCATCACCACGTCACTGATGACTACGTCCGGCTCGAAGGTTACAGCAAGGTCCAGGGCCTCAGAACCATTTCTGGCGCCAGAGACTTCATAGCCTTCCAGAGCGAGGAGTTCGAGCAGAAGGTCGAGGACCTTGTCGTCGTCGTCGACAATTAGGATACGGCCTCGGTCGGAGGAGCTAGGATTCATCGGATCTGAGTCGGCCCGCAGCCGATACGGGGTCTTTTGAGGATTCCGGAGTTATGTGGGAGTACTTACACTTCTGGCGCTATTTGCACCAAAAAGGCGAGCCGAGTATAACAACTTTGTGCACAGTTTGTCACCCTATTGTTTTCATGGGTTTAAGGGCAATCTGGGGGGTGCGGAGAAGGGCTCTTGCTCGATCCAAAAAGAATTGACCACGAAGTCTCAAAGGCACTAAGGCACAAATGGCTTAGTTGTGCGAAATTTTGGTGGCTTCGCATCTTTGTGACTTGGTGGTTAAGTGTATAGAGCGTCTATTGACCCCGTTTTCGGGTGGCGGGGTCACCGGTGAGTGTTTTCGCGAAATAGCCGGACCGGTAATTCAGCTTGAGGTTTTGCTGCTTAAGTGAAGGGTTAACCAGCTGAATCTCAATCCGACGATATGAGCCATCTCGTGCTTTGTTCGATGGTGAGTAAGCTACCAGGTACTGTTCGCGCAAATCACGTTGAATCTGTTCAAACGCGTCGCGCAGATCGCGTTCGTGTCGTGGGAAGTAAGCTCGACCGCCGGTTTGCTCAGCGATTTTTCTTAGCGAGCCTTCATCAACAGTGCCAGCGTAACGATCACCAATGCCTATTGCATAGATAAAAGCATCAGCCTTTTGCGCTCTTTCAATCGCCTCGTGCATTTTCATGCGACTGCTGGTGTCCTCACCGTCCGTCAACAAAACTATTGCCCGGCGAGTATGCTCAGCGGAGGTGCCGACTAATTCTTCTGAGGTTGCCCAAACCGCATCCCAGATGGCGGTTGAACCGGCGAGGCTCTGATTTGTTCCAGAGATTGGCGGAGTCCCGTTCACAACAACGCCACCACCCACATAACCAGAAGGTGGCACGAATTCAACTCGATCGATTGCACGGCTCAGCCTCGCAACGCTGCTCGTAAATCCCTGTTCTAAGGTTGTCTCACCTGTGAACGAGAGGACGGCAGCTTCATCCTTGGCTGGTCTTATCACTGCTTCAAGAAACGCCCGCGCCGCAATCTTTTCATCCGGGAGTGTACGTTCTTCAGAAATGCTCGTGTCGATCAGAATTGCTATTGAGAGTGGGAGATCGATGTTCTGTTGAAACGTAAAAATTTCCTGTGGCTGGCCATCTTCGAAAACCCGAATGTCTTCTGCTTTAAGTGTGTTTACAAAGCGACGACTCTTATCTGCGGCTGTAAAAAAGAGATTGGTAAGATTAGTTTCTACCTTAACAACTTCGTCGGAATCTTGCGGGACTTCTTCGCGGGGAGTCGGAGAAGGAGAGGGAAGCGGTTCCGCGCTACCGGCTACATAACTTGATTGGTTCTGCGCAAACGAGCTGTAGCCAGCTGCCGCGCAAACTATCAAGACGCAAATAAGCGTTAGCAACAGGGGACGCGTGGATTGTTTTTGACGCTTCATTACCTTCACACTTCTTCTATGGCGCATCTGAAACTGCCTTGTAGCCGCGCTTTGTTCTTACTTTTAGATCGCCTCGCCCCTGGCTAAGTTTGACTTCGATCTTGCGATACGTTCCGTCGTAGTTCTTGTTTGCCGGGTTGTACGTCACGAGATACTGAGCTCGCAACTCCTTTGAAATTTTGGTAAACGCTTTCTCAAGAGCAATCATGTCACCGGTGAAAAACGCCATGCCACCAGTTTCCTCGGCCATTGATTGCAGCACCCTGTCATTCGCATCCGCGACTGTACCGGCCTCCACCCCAGGCACAGTACTCAGGAAACCTGCCTTAGTGGAGATGGTAAAAACAGTGGTCTCGGTTCGCTGGGCAATATCGATTGCATCGCGCATGTTTGCCCGACTGTAGGTATCGCCACCGTCGGTTACGAGCACCAACACGCGTCGGCCTGGAGCAGATCTCATCTTCTCATCGCAGAACTGCCAAATGGCATCGTAGAGAGACGTATGAACTCCCGTCTGCTTTGTTGAATAAACAGCGCGATCCAGCAAGTCAATTTTGTCAGTGAAGTCCTGACGAAGCTTAACTTCATCATCGAATGTTCCATACAACACGCGATCCTTGCGTGGTTTCACAACCGTATAAATGAAGTTCATCGCCGACTCTTGTTGAAACTTCAACTTACCTGCGGTTGACGCAGAAGTATCGATCAACACACCGACGAAAAGCGGAGTCGTCTGAGAAATGTCATCAGAAAAGGTTTCGATCTGCTGCTGAACTTTGTCTTCCAGAATCAGGAAATCGTCCTTTGTTAGTCCAGGAACGAAATTGCCTTTCTTGTCCTGAACGGTGATTGGCAAACGCACTCGTCGAATCTGGGTCGTGATGACTTGATCATCGGTTGGGGTCGGACTGGGCGAGGGCTTCGGTTTCTGCGCAGAAACGCTGAGGGCTGCTGCAAACAAAACAAGCAGCGTGCACAACCTGCCAGGGAAATAACTTAATGAAACAATTGACATACAGTCTGGATTATCGTTCAGGCGATCACTGGAGTTTGATGAATGCCGGCGTTTCGATGCTTTCCAGCGGTCACCTGTTGCCCTTTCTAACTAGTGGTTAACAGATCAATTCGTGGTGACGAGAGGCAGTAGCCCCTTTATCCACTTAGCTTTGCGCTACGTGGTTCGATTTTCCGGGCGGGTGATACAATGCGCTGGACCCGACCAGACCCAACACGTCGCGCAAGTATTCACACAAATGCCCGACAAATCAAAC
>JBKPQV010000289.1:0-5148 GCA_046734235.1 Acidobacteriota bacterium | reverse complement strand
ACGCAAACATCTTTTACGAAAGCCATCCGGATCGACTTTCCTCGGATCTACGCCACTCTCTTCGAGCGCGAGTTGGGCTTGAATTGGCAGGACGAGTTCGAGTTCATCTTCAGTAGCCAGGCGCAATTCAGTTTCCGACTTTGTCTTTCCTGTAGGGTTTTGGATTTCCAATAGCCATTCGCGACAAGCAAGCCTCGGTTGACGGCCGGCGCGCGAATAGTTGGACCAGAATTCTGCTATTCGATCTTGCTCACCCATGATCATGTGAGTGTAAGGACACTCGCGGGCAACCTGAGCAAGAGCTTGCAAAGCTCGATCAGACACGGTTTCCATCAAGGTAGCGTGGCCGACCAGGGCAACTCCTTCAAGGTGACCGTTAATGTCGCGGCAACCGTAGAAGTTTCCCCTGTTGAAGGGACTGACGATGCCATTGTCGAGTATCAGACTCTTCATGGCGACTGTGTGGATTGGGCGCTGCGAAAGGAAGGCGATAACTTCAGCTTCATCGTTAGCGCTGAGAGCCGCAACGTTAACTGAAGGCGCGACTTTCGTTGGCGCATTAGCACTTGGTACGTTTGTTTTGGATGCTTGCAACATGGCTTTTCTCTTATCTGCTGGGGGAAACGATTTTACGGACGAATTAGTAACCCAGGTAATCTGAGTTATCGTCTATGACGATCGGCATGGAAGTGGTTGCGTCACCATTTAGCATTGCGGTGAATGCTTGTAGAACGGTGTCGCCTATCAACACTCCATCACCAATTAATACGCCGTCGCCGATAAGGACGCCGTCGCCGATTAGAACGCCGTCGCCGATTAGAACGCCATCGCCAATTAGGACTCCGTCACCGATCAGAACTCCGGTTGCACAGAAGATCCCGCCTTCGCCTAGAGCAGTTCCATTGCTGGTAAGAATGTTATCTCCGATAAGAACTCCATTACTTAGTAGACTGTTGTCGCCAATCAAGACGCCGTCGCCGATCAGCACGCCATCACCCAACAGCACACCATGGCCATAGATCTTTTGATATTGAGTGATCAAATTCGTGCCAGTGGCATAGGTGTATCCAAGGACGACGCCCTTTGCCCAGTTGAACGTGTAAGAACCTGGCGACAACGAAATTGTTGTTTGGGCGGTCGGTGCTGGGCCGGTTAAAAGGGAAGCGCCGAGCGCGGTTGAGCTATTGATCGTAGTTTTCACTAGTTTGGCCAGGCGAACTGCTCCATCGATGTTGAGTTCACCAGCACCTTGCTCGAACAGATTGAAGTTCGGCAATTGTTGGGCGGAATACATCATGAGCGCTTTGACCAGGTTTGGGGTAAGTGTCGGGTTAGCTTCAAACATCAGCGCTGCAGCACCGGCAACCACAGGGGCCGCCATGGAAGTACCACTGAGACGCATCTGCTTTCTTGTCGGGTCGTTGCTTACGCCGGCGTCGAGAGAAGGATCTTGACTGACCAGGTAGTTATTGGGTGACTCTGCAAAAACTGTCTTATTTCCAGGAGCTGAGATTTCTGGCTTGACCAAATTGTCAAAGTGTTTGACACCATACTCATCGGTCGTAAAGCTACGCGTTGGACCACGAGAACTGTAAGTTGCGATCGAATCATCCGCCCGAGTGTCGGTACCTTTTGTATCAACAGCGCCAACCGTAAGAGCCGAGGGCTCATTACCTGGCGAGTGAATCTGACCGTAGACTTTCTCTCCTGAAGAATTCTTGCCATTGTTTCCAGACGCGGCGACTACAACGATTCCTTTGTCGACTAACTTACGAACAGCGACGCAGAGAGGGTCGTTCTTATAGGAATTGATTGCTGGCATTCCCAGACTTAGATTTGCGACTTTCACGTTGTAAGCGGCGGCGTTGGTAAACAGCCAATTGAGGGCGCCAAGCAGTGTAGAGCTACTGCCAACACCCTGGGAGTTCAAAACACGCAGGTTTACGATTTTGGCGCGCGGAGCGATGCCGATATATTGACCATTCGAAACGATCCCATTTCCGGCCGCTGCTGCAGCGACGTGTGTTCCGTGACCATAAGGATCATCCGTGCGTCCTTCGCCGGTAAAGTCCTGGCTAGTAGCGATGCGGGACAATCCGGTTACTGGATCAGTAAATGCGGTGTGAGCTGCTTAGATACCGGAGTCGACGATTGCGATTCCGACACCATTCCCGTCAAGAGCACCGTCAGTGCCTATTGAACGAACGTTATCGGCGCCTGATGTGTGGGCAACATGTCCACCCAATGAGAGGACTTCGCTATCAACGGAGACAAAGCTAACTTCGGAGAAATGTGACAGAGATTCAACGACGCTCGCCGGAAGTTCAACCGCAAAAGAATTGAAAGCCGCAAACTGCTTCTTGACCTTGACGCCGTTACTTCTGAGCAGTGCGTTCAGGTTACCGCTCATGTTGCCGTCGAGTTGCAAGATAACTTTCACCGTTTCATCGTTGCGATTGTTTCGCACCTTGTCGCGAAGGTCGGGGGAGACCTTATCGTTATTGTGGGAGCTACCTTGATTTCCTTTTGAAGCCCTCGCAACGTTGGGGACGATCGTTCCTACGACCATCGTCATCACTAACGACAGAATCGTTAGCATGACTACTGCGAAGGAGCGATTTGGTTTGTTCGTCGATCTCACTGTCGTTTTCTCCGTTAACTAAGTCTGCCGCGCACACACAGCACGGGCGACCCCTCTAGTGCAGGGGCTGTGCCACATGTCGAGATTTAAGGTAACCTTCGTATTTTCAGACTCTTAGCGGAATCAATGATAAGGTGAACGACTCAACCGATCTGACCGATCGGTCAAATTTGAACGAGCGCTAGGTCACTTTGATAGAATTCGCAAACCATGCTGCCGAACGAAATTGAGACTTACCGTGATCACACCTGGCGACGAGACCCGGAGCGTCGAGTTGAGAATGTGTTCTCCGCAGAAAGATTCATTGATGACGTAGGGTTCTGTTCAGCCCTGACGGACTCTCGACGGCCTGGGCCGTCGCTATACGTTGCAGTTTGTGGTCGTCGTGACGCTCATTCGCCGCGAAATGTGCAAAAGGATCCGGAGTCCAGCCTCGCGTGGACCATCAAGGATGATGTAATGCGAAGAGGACGGTGTTATTACGGAAAGGTGCTTCGAGGCCAGGCGACTTTCATCTCCGTTCGCTTGCTGCCAGCGTTCAACAGTGTTCTTGGTTGTTCGAGAGGCCAGGAAAGCGAAGTGCTTAGTAAGGACGCGCTTGCAATTCTCAAAGTGTTGCGAAATGAGTGGGAAATGGCCACCAGAGATTTACGTGAGGAAAGTGGAATTAGTGAACGAGCAAGGTTCGACAAGGCGCTAACTCAACTGCAGCGACATCTCAAAGTTATTCCAAGTGACGTCATTTACGAGCCTACATTCACCTATATTTGGTCAGTTACCGAAGCAAGGTTCCAGGAACAACTGAAACGGACTATGAAAAGGGAACGAGCGTTGCGCGAGATCGCTCATGCTTATCTGCAAAGTGCGGGAATGACAGTACGTGGGGAGTTAGCGCGAGTTACGGGAATCTCTTCTCCTGATGCTGGATTAGGGAATTGGGCCTTGGTTGATGAAGGAGCTGCCGAAAGACTTGGTCCGGGAATCTACAAGTTGTCAGGAGAGATCGGAATTAATCGTGAGTCGGTTCAAGCGGCCCACTCATAGATTGAGCCTCTTTTAAAGATTGTCTTTCCATTTGGGCGATCTCTAGGACAAGCGGTAGTTGGTCCTGGTTTGCGCCAAGCCTTTGCATCATCATTTCGGTCTCTTCATCATTGAGTTTGCGACTGGCAGTAGCTTCAATTTCCTGCAACCTGGTGCGGGTGCGGGCCAAATGCTCAGAAGCGTGCTGCCGCAATTGCTCCAGTCGCGCTCGATCAGTCATCAGGTCTTCCTGAAGCGTTGCCGCCTCTCCCGTCCCAAGTGAACGCGCGCGATTTAATCGCCGCTCAACCATTAGGATTTCGCGGCGGGTCCTCGAAATAATCCGCGATGCTGTCAGCCTGCTAGCCAGTGTTTCGAGGTACGCATCGGCCAACAGGGGGTTACCTTTCTCTATTTCGGCCAAGGCCGACCGTTCTTGTGACGTAAGTTCTGAGCGGAACCAGACAACCTCATTTGCCGTGATTCCATCCGAAGCTAAACGGTCTCGTAATCGAGACAGCCATCTTCTTTTCAATATCAGCAAGACCGCGGCAATTATGAGTCCTAACGTAAATCCCCCGGCCAACGAAAGGCCCGCCAGAAGCAAATAAACTGCAGCTGAATCGGTTGCAGAGGTGGTCAAGAACAGGAAGATAAAAAGAATCGGTCCCGGCAGGCTGGTCGCCAGGATCGACAGCCAGGGGGCAATCTTAAAAGCACGTGCAATCGTAGCGTCTTTGTTCGAAAGCTTTGCCATAAACCGGTTTCTAATGCCAGACAGCCTTATTTCTGTACGTTGGCCAAGATGTTAGCGTATAGGGTAGCCAGTCGCTAGTGGCACTGCGGCTATTAGAGGCATCTACCTGTATAATGAGACGATCTTAAAGTGAGATGAATCGATGACCATCCAACGAATCAATTGGAGTTTTGGGAAGACGGCATATCTTTTCTGCGCGATCCTGTTGTTAACCGTGACCGCGTTCGGACAGCCGCAACAGATCGCCGGTTCGAGGACAACTGGAAATTCTGGGACCAACGGCAACCCTGGACGTCCGGTTACGATTCCTTTAACCATCAGAATTAAAGAAGAAGCACAGGAGTATGAACTTCAGAATATAGATTTGGTGATAAGCGAAGATGGTGAGCCGCAAAGCATTCTTTCGATTCGTGGGAGCGGAACAAACTCGCCCATAACTTTAGCAGTGCTAATTCAGGATGACGTGGTTTCTTCAGTTGCAAACGAAATCAAGCCCATGGCCGAGTTCATCAGAAGTTTGCCAAAGGGTTCGAGAGTCATGATTGGTTACGTGAGAACCGGTAGTTTGCAAGTGAAGCAAAGATTTACGACTGATCTCGAGAAGGCGGCAAAGGCTTTACGGCCTCCAGTAGGCTTTGCTGGTGCCGCTCCCTATAACCCGTATGTTGAAGTGATAGAAGCTTTGAAGAAGTTTGAGGGACAGCCTTTGGGGCGCCGCGCAATCCTA
>JBKPQV010000288.1:0-7131 GCA_046734235.1 Acidobacteriota bacterium | reverse complement strand
CTAATCAAAACGGGCTCTGTTCCGTGGGCTTCGCGCAAAGCCGCTCGCCCACGGCTATTAACTTTCGTCCCTTCGGGACAAGAAAACTCTTGCTAAAAAAAGAAGAAGTTGTCGGTTTGTTTCACAGAAAACACAGAGGGTTTTCTAAAACCTCAATTCAATTGTGTGTTTGATTGTCCCCGATACTTTCTTAGCTTCCGATTGTGGGCCAATCTCGTCAGTTGTGTGAAACTTATTCCTGATCGCTGGAATGACATCAAGCACTGCCACGCCAACATCAGGAAAATTAAGCAGGCCATTCACACCATCGCGAGGCTTGAACAACCCGAGGTAAGAATTGGGACTAGCATTAACCAGAGTCAACGGTCCACCCGTCGTCGAGAACCTGGCCCAGCGTACGTCTTTAAAGTATCCCTGAAATTCTGGATAGACCCAGCTCTCACCTGGAGTTGTATCGTTATATTTGTTTTGCCAAACGTCGAGGCGAGTTCCCAGCAAACGGTTTTGCCAAACTCGATAAGGCCCCATGCCCAGCCAACGAACCCCGCTAATCTGCCTCTCATCAGAGTCGAACTCAACTCCCAAAATATCCACTAGCCCCTCAAACGAATATTCATATTCCACGCGAGCATTCAAACCCATCCGACCATCGGGCGACACCCGCCAGCGGATCATCTTAAGGGCGCCATCGTAGGTAGCCTCTACTATTACGGACTTCCCTTCTTTCCGACTTTCGAAATGAGTGAGTCGACTAGCGCCAGCAATGTCGTCGTAATTTCGATCATTACGACGATAGGCAACGAGGCGTGGACCACCTGTTAAAGGTATTTTGCTACCTTTATTCACAGCCTCGATGATCTGTCCGGTCTCCTTGCTTATGCTGAACTCGGATCCACCTCCATGAATTGAAACAAATCTTGGCCCCTCAGTAACTTGCAGCGTTGGCCCTAACCTCTGAGGGACGTGCGGGGCTCGTAAACTCCACGACCATGTCCACAACTCATGACCTGAAGGGTCCTTCACCGTTAGGTAAAACACATCATTCGCGTGAGCTCCAGCCGGCAATCCCAATCGCACACCACCACTCGCGTGTGGAGCAACGTTTGGTGACCTAAGCGTCCCCCTGGCAATGATTCTATGACCAGGCTGGCTAGAGAATTTTGCTAAACTCCATTCAAAACTACATTGATTCAGATTTGTGAAGTCGAAGCGATTCTCAATTGCGAAATCTACTGAGGTACTACTAACCTCAGCGTTAACCTGAACTGGCGACCAAATCTCACGAACCGTATTGAAGCTCCCTTCCCTTTCCCGATGTGGTCCAACAATCCCATCAGGCGCTCGATTACCAGCGCAATCAAGCTTTCCGTTTTGATCAGTACGTTTGACGCATTCATCAACCAAAGCCCAGAAGAAACCACCACCGCCAACTTTGCTTTTACGAATCAATTCCCAATAGTCCCACATGCCGGCACCAATTCCGCCGTCGTATAGGCCATGAAGAAACTCGGTTGGCATATAAATATCAGGTCCGTTACCAAGTCGTGTGTGACTGTCAAACTTCTCATAGTGATCGGTGTTAGTCAGTCGAAATTTCTCCCAGGGATGAAGAACTTCACGCTTCTGAATATCCCAGCGCGCAAACTCATTATCATTTTCAGTATTCCAACCGCCCTCGTTACCGTTGTCCCAAAACACGATGCTCGGATGATTAACATCACGGCGGATAATCTGTCGGATGAGCCGCGCTCCGGTGGGAGTGTCGTATGAGCGTTGCCAGCCGCCGAGTTCATCGAGAACGTAAAGCCCAAGCTCGTCACAGAGATCGAGAAAATGCGCATCTGGAGGATAGTGCGACATTCGAACTGCATTCATATTCATCTCCTTGATGAGCTTGATGTCGTCGAAACTTATTTGCTTACTGAGCGCTCTTCCAGTCTCAGGCCAAAATGAATGGCGATTAACACCTTTCAATAGAATCCGTTGCCCATTCAAATAAAGGCCATCTCCTTTTCTGACTTCAAAAGTACGGAAGCCAAAACGCTCATTCATTGTGTGAACTGGCCCATTCTTGCCCTGGAGAGTTAACCGAACTCGGTAGAGGTTTGGAGTTTCAGCGGTCCAGAGCAAAGGTTGGGTTACATTGGTCTGTAAAAGAACTGATCGTCCGTTTACTTCGCCGGAAAACTGTGGGCCGATCGGGTGACCTACTGTATCGACGATTTGCGCTAGCACTCTCGAAACAGTCTCGATCTGTCCGTCAATATTGACGTTGATCACAAAAGTGCCATCAGCACGTGCGTCGATTGCAGTCCAATCGATAAATGCTGTCGGTAATACTTCAAGATAGACAGGCCGGAAGATGCCACCGAAGTTCCAATAATCTCCCAAGCGTTCCGCTCTATTTACACTTCGGTTTGACGATTCTTTGCTGACGGTGATCTCGAGTAAGTTCGAGTTGCCAAAGTTCAGTAGTTTTGTGATGTCGTATTTGAATCGATAGAAAGAGCCCTGGTGAATTGGTCCAGCTGTTTTACCGTTTACCCAAACTTCGGTGTCGGTCATCGAGCCTTCGAAGACCAACCGTATAACGCGATTTTTCCAGGTTAGGGGCGCTGCAAAACTCAGCTTGTACTTACCTTGCTCTTTGGGAAATGGATTGGACTCACGAGCATGATCGCCACCATATTGATAAGCTCCAAAACCTTCTGTTTCCCAATTAGAAGGAACGCGAATCTTGGTCCAGGCTCCACTCCTGCGACCCTCGGTGCAATAGAAATCCCAAAGCACAGCATCGTCCTTGCCTGTACCGGAGAGATATCGGATTTCAGTGTTGGTGTTCCGAGTCTGTGCGTAGCTCGTTAGGCACAGGAACACAAGAAGAACGCATACCGACCATTTGGAGTTGATCATAGGGGTATTTCTCTGTGTCTCTGCGTCTCTGCGTTAAATCAAGTTTCGCTATCTACAACTCTTACTTAACACAGAGACGCAGAGAACGCAGAGACGCAGAGACGCAGAGAAGAGTTTCAGAAACCTTGTAATCGCAGCCAATCAGCGCAGCGTGCGGGCCAGGTGGAGAGAACTGGATTGTCACCTCCGAGTCCAAAGCCATGTGGACCACGTTCATAGATGTGCATTTCAAACGGCACACCTGCCTTCCGCAGAGCCTCAGCAAATTGCAAGCTGTTTTCGACCGGCACACCTGCATCATTCGCAGTGTGAATCAGAAATGTTGGCGGTGTTTGTTTTGTCACTTGCTCATCGTTCGACAATAATTTGACCATCTCAGGAGTCGGATTTTCCCCCAGCAACTGCTTCTTGGAACCTGCATGTGTAAACTGGCCCATTGTAATCACCGGATAAACCAGCACGAGCAAATCTGGTCTTGAACTAACTCGATCAATTTCGTCACTTGCGTCAGCCTGACCAGCATCGAAATGCGTTCCTATTGTTGATGCGAGGTGCCCACCCGCAGAGAAACCAAGTATGCCAATCCGCTTGGCATCAAGGTTCCACTCAGCGGCGCGCGACCGAACCAGTCGTATCGCTCGCGCGGCATCACCAAGCGGAACTGGATGATGGTATTTCGGTCCAATTCGATACTTGAGTACAAAAGCTGTGATACCGATCGAATTCAGCCATTCCGCAACCGGCTTCCCTTCATGATCTGCGAGATGTGAATAACCGCCGCCCGGACAAACAATGATTGCGGCTCCGTTAGGCCGGCTTGGCATGAAGGGCGTCAAAGTTGGAATGTCATCTGGTGCTGACCCCAATGCGCCGGGAGCATTTCCCGACCAGAGTCTTATTGGGTCAGGTGCTGCCGTCGCTGCAGCCGGTAGCGGTTCGCTACGAAGAAACTTAACTAACGACAGGTTCTTGAGTGCTTTCATACCGTTTACAATTGACTCAGCATTGAATCGAGCTCCTAGCGGACTTGTGTGTGTGTGATCACCTCTGAAGAAGTCCTTACCAATCGTCACAGGACCGATGGCTTCGTAGCGTGCGGCAATAATTTCATTCAAGTCGATGAAGAACGCACCCTGAGATTTCGCAACCGCGGCGGCCCATCCACCATACGTCGCAGCGATCCGTTCAACTTTCTTATCAATCCAGATATTTCGTGGAACTGGTGATAACACAATGGGTATTGCGCCTTTTGCTTTTGTATCTGTCAGATACTTGCGCATGTACCAACCAAACGTGTGAACCGACTCGGTCTTCTTGGTAAGCATATTCTCGATCGGTTCAAACTCGTCGCCTAGTCCGGGAAGCGAGCCACGTGCCCTGGACTCATCGTTGACTGGACCACCATCGTTATGGCCAAACTGCATTAGAACAAAATCGCCCGGTTTCAATTCCGCGAGGACCTGATCCCAGAGACCTTCAGTTTGAAAGGTACGACTACTGCGTCCCCCGCGAGCACGGTTTTCAACCCTGATCTTCGAGGTATCAAAGAAGTCCTTTATCGGATCACCCCAACCCAACTGGCCGCCACTCGTATTTTTTACGGTTGAGTCGCCGATGATGAAGAGAGTTGGTTGTTGGGCTGACGCAGTTAACGCACAGACAGCGATTACGAATAAGGCCAAGAAGAATCGGTTCATGATATTTCCTTGCTGTTCTCTGTGGTGTCGCACGAATAGGACCTATTGGACCTATATGACCTATGATTGGTCCTATTCGTCGGACACATCGGACAGAAGTTATGGTTTTGGCGACGGCTTTGGTGCCGGGCCTTCGTCGATATCCGGCGTGGCACTGCGATTACGCTGATACTCGATCGGCAAGCCGCTATCATCCAGCTTTGGTCCGGCATACATCACCGCAAGTTCAGATAAAGAAGTTGTCTTGTCAGGACCAAATCCGGTTAGCGACACAAGTCTGAGATAGCGCGCGGTGATAACTCTCGTAAAGCGAACTGTCTGCGGTCCAAAAATCGATAACAGCTCTCCTTGGGCAATTCCGGACCACAAAACTCCATCTTCGCTAACTTCAACCGAGTAATCGCGAATATCACCTTCGTGTTCCCGATGATTTTGACGAGCCATTAAGACCAAACCAGAGATTGCCACTGGCGCAGGAAAGGTGATCACAATTTCTGCCTGTTCGCGTTGTGGACTCTTTTGATCACCGACGAGCAGGAATGTGTTCGGATCGCCATCAATAACCATCGGCGCAGGTTGGCCACCCACAGTTGCCTGTGCACGAAGCTTAGTCATGATGCGAGTATCAAAAAACAGACTCCGTAGCGCATCAAGCGAAACTGCCGTCACCGGCTGAAAACAATCGCTCCTCGCATAACCAATCAAGGATCTTTGATATTGGCTTAGGACAGGATTTGCAGACGGCTTCGTCACATCGATTGCAGACACGAGCAGACGACCACGACCAACCACGCATTCAAAAATCAGGCCTAGCTTGTAGTTACGATTCCAATCATCAATCGCCCACACGATTGGTTCAACTTCTTCAGGCAAACGATCCAAATTGATTGCGCGCACTCCCTGAACAATCTGAGCCCACTGCCAATCGAAGTTCGCACCTGTAGGAAACCCGTCTAACGTATGAGACCGCGTCTCACCTGGTCGCCGATCAATCCATAATCCCAACATCCGCCCCCAACCCGGGCCCATGAGCCGATTCCAAAAGACCGGAACCGTGTCCAACGGCGGACTTGTCCAATCCAAATCCATATTGCGAGGTGACAGCAATACCTTGCCACCCTTTGCTAAAGTTGCTTCCGCTTCCTGAAGCGAGTTGGTGACAACGAGGCCCTCGATCGCAGATGGACCACACCCCTGGCTAACCGGGTGATGGTTTTCAGTAGATGTGTTCTTAGGTGGCTCGACACTTACGGTTGCACTTAAATCGGCCGGTCGAAACAGCCAGAAGTTCCAGTGATTCTCGAAGTAAGTTTCACCCTTGAGAATTCCAGGACCAGGAATAATCTTCCGATCGATTGCACCGAAAGCTGACGCTGGTCCGACTGTGACCACCAGTTTGTATTCTCGGTTTGCAGCTAACTTCGAAAGATCGACAACAATCTTTCCCAACTGAATGTTCTTTCCCAGATCAATGTTGCGAGGCTCCCATTCGCCCTGCATTTCTTTGTCGCCACCGATAACACGCCAAACCCCTTTCACGTTTTCCAATGGCTTAGGACCAAAATGCGCTACTTCAACATCAACCACAAATGGCTCGGCAGTTGTAAAAACCCGCTTACGTAATCTGGCAAGCGGCACAGTCGTATTGCAGAACTCTTTGAAGTCTTCTGGCTTCGCATACCCTTTTTCTTGCCAGAAAGCATCCAGCAATCCCACTAAAGCAGTGCCCTGTCCAAGGTAGTCGTGCAAATCAAGCAACTGAAAACCACCGAGTCCCGGAGTCCGCAGGTTAGCTTCAATTTCCTCCTTGTAACATTCAAACTGAAAGTAACCTGATGCCTGAACAAAGGCCTTGTTCTTTTCCAACAATCTGTGGTCCTTCATCGAGTCGCGAAAGATCTCGAAGTTACCAGGCTGTAAGTAGCCCTTAAACTTCTTGATGATGTCGTAGTCCGGATAAGCGACCCACTGCCCTACTTCGTGAGCGATCACTGGGATATCAACATCTTCGAGCGACTGGCCGTAATCACCACCAAACCAGGCCGATTCGCGCCGCAGCATTTTTGGACCAATCCGCTGAATTGCCAGGTAGTCAGTGCCCTTTGTGATGTCAGGTATCTCGCGTTCGGTGTGTCCGGTTCCGTTCGCATAAAGTCGTCGCGGATCTTCCTTACGATAGCGCTCGACCCACTTTGCCAGGGATTCTTTCCACTTTCCTTTTGGTTCATTACTCGCTGACAACAACATGAAGGATGGATGGTTGCCGTAGGCTTTGAGCATGCGATCAGTTTCTTCATACAGCATTTTCTCCATCGGCGTATCCGGACTGATTTCATTCCACATTCCTGGCTCAGGCTGTAAATAAAAACCGATCTCATCGGCAGCCTGAAACGCAGCCTCCGGCGGACACCACGAGTGAAACCTCATGTGGTTCAATCCCCACCGCCGGCAGACAAGGAAAAGCGCCCGCCAATATTCAACCGTCATATCCGGATAACCAGTAAGCGGAAAATCTCCACCG
>JBKPQV010000287.1:0-4054 GCA_046734235.1 Acidobacteriota bacterium | reverse complement strand
TGGATTTTTTCTCGTAGCGTTACGCCATCAATAAACTCCATCGCAATATAATGAGTTCCTTCGGCCTCACCGATTTCATAGATGTGAGCTATGTGAGGATGGTTTAGCGCGGCCGCAGACTTGGCTTCGCGAACAAAGCGCGCCATGCGATCTTCATTCCCTGCGACATCTGCCGGTAGCATCTTCAGTGCTACCTTCCGATCGAGCTTTGAGTCTTCGGCAAGATACACCTCACCCATTCCGCCCTCGCCCAGTTTGGAAACGATGCGGTAATGGGAGATGAGTGAATTAGGAGCTAGTGACTGACTCACTTAATTGTCTTCTCCGTGTCTCTGCGTCTCTGTGCCTCTGTGTTGAAAAATTGGACTCGTCAATCCGAGGGCCAACTTCAACACAGAGGCACAGAGACACAGAGACACGGAGAGATTTTACGGATGCAAATGGAAAACCTTGTTCATGATCTTCCATACGCCATCTACTTTCAACAGCGTAAACATGTCTGTAAACCGACGACCGCCCCAGTTATAAAGCTCGAGTCTCACGGTCGCAACCGTCTCAACGATATCGATACTGGCGATTCGATACTCGAGTTCCGTCGCTGGGTCGTTTCCATCAACCCAGTCAAAAAGGCCTTGAATCGGACCGGCAAACAAGTCTGATCCAACATAGCCAAAGATGGTCGCCCCGTCGTGAAAGGCGGGCTTCATGTCGTCGCCGCGGCCTGATCTCCCGCCATTAACGTAGGTTTGGACTGTCTTCGTAATTGCATCGTATTCACTAGAGTTTACCGCTGAAGATGCTGTGATTTTGGCTTCTGCCTGCATTTTAAGTTGCTCCTCAAAGACTAAGACCTAATTGACTTATCTACGTGTATACACGTACACCGATCTGGTTTACGGTCATGTAGGTGTATTTCGATGCCCAGCGCGCTGGACGCTGGGTCGTATGCGAGCGCGAAAATGGGGGAACGTATTCGCTCACGGTCTTGTTGTCTACGGTGATGATTGCCAGCTACAAAATCGATACCACCGTCGAACATCGTTCAACGAAACTGATTGTTCGAACAATTATCACAGACTGGTGGTGACCCGAAGGGTAAAGTTGGAGCTAAGTGATTTCGGCCTGTAGTTAAGAAAGAGTGGCCTAAATCACAAGTAACCAAAAACGTCTGGGCGCGCAAAATACAGTATTCAGAGAACCCAACTCCATTTGATTAGAAGGTATTCTAAAGCAGGAGGCATGAGAAACCTAGACAGAAATGGAATGCGTCCAACGTAGCGGGATCGCTGGCCAGATCTCAGATCTCAGATCTCAAACGGAGGAGGATTCTGAGATATTCGATTTGAGATCTTCCAGTGTGGCTTTATTGGTGTGAGTTCGTCTCTTATGCAGCGACTGATGCTTGCCAGGCAGAAAAGTATTCATAGCCGGCAGTGATTTCAAAAACAGAATCCAGACGCGTGATCTCGAAAACTTTACGCAATGGATGGCTCACATTCATGAGTTTGAAGCTGGTTCCCCGAGCGAGTGTCAGCTGGCGCTGCTCCAACAAAACTCCCAGACCATGAGCATCGATTGTATTAACGCGCGCCAAATCAAGGACAATGTCGAGCCTCTCCGGGAGACTGTAGATCGCATTACGCAGAATCTCAGTCTCACCGCTTACAACACGACCATTGAGGGAGAGAACGGTGGCAGCATCCAAATTTTCGGCGTTGATCTTCAACATAACTTCCCCTTTTGCAACTATGGCTTTGCCAGTCTGTAACCTAAGACTACTTAGGTTTCACATTTGTTAACGCTGGCGTTCCATTTTTCTTAACGGTTCGGGTAATTTTCTTTTCCCTGCTGAGATAACACCACCAAAGCCAAAATCTGTTCACTTTTTTTTGAAGACAATTTTGGCCACCTCTGAGCATGAAAATACCACCAACCGCAGTTGGTGGTATTCGATTCTGTTGGGTCGTGGCCTTTTCAGTAGGCTAGGTATGAACGATCCACCAACTGCGGTTGGTGGTATTGCGCCGACTGTTCTCGGTATCTTTGTAGGCTGGGTATGAACAATCCACGGACTGCGGTCGGTGATATTAAAACTCTGCCAAAATCTAATACTCAACCGCACCAGCAACCGCAGCCTCAGCAATATCAACCGCATGATCGTCAGGTATCAGTTCCTCCGAAGCATCAATCCTTAACCAGGTGACTGTCGCGATTGCCAACAATCCAACAACCGGTATCAATGCCAGATCGTAGCTACCAAACCATCCCACGAAATAACCAAACGAAACTGAAAGCACAAAGCCGCCGAATGTGCATACGGTATTGAACATCCCAACGATCCCGCCAACATACTTGCGTGCGATATCTACAGCGACTGTGATGACAACTGTCTGCTGTAACGTGATGCCTCCATAAACCAGTCCGAGCAAAATAAGAGTTGCCCATTTGTGTGTAACTAGAATTGTCGCAATCAAACAGACCGTAGCCACAGATAAACCGACAAGCCCAACACCACGCCTCCCCCATTTAAGTCCGACGCGTTTGGTCAACCAGTCGCTGATGAAGCCTCCAGCAATGTTTCCCAACGCACCTAAAAGACCGGGCGCTACGGAAAGCAAGAGATCCTTTTCACTGAAACCTCGTCCCTTCACCAGGAACGTATGCAACCAGGAAATGAAAAAGTAAATTCCCGAGACATAGCAGAAACCAACTAGGAGGAGTGCTCTGACATTCCCACTACGAAGCACGAGACCCCAGGGCATTTGATGATTATTTGTAAAGGACGGAGTTCCGATCTCTTCAATCTCAGACGTCGATACACCTACCTTTTCAGCTGGAGTGTCGCGATACCAACGGTACCAACCGATACTCCACATCACACCAATCACTCCTAAAACAAAAAAAGAGGCTCGCCAACCGTAGCGAACCTGGATCGGCACAATTATTAATGGCGCAAGTGCTCCACCCGCTTGCAGGGCCATTAGAATAACGCCCATGGCGCGTGCACGTTCTTTGGCTGGGAACCAGCGCGACAGACTGATGCTGATGTTTGGGATCGCTCCTGCTTCACCAGCACCAAATAAAAATCGAACCAGGAGCAGGACGTAATAATTGGATGTTAGTCCAGTAACCGCGGTAAAACCTGACCACCACAGGACCACGCGTGTGAGCACCTTGCGCGCACCGGAGCGGTCACCCATTCTTCCAGTTGGAATTTCAAAAATTCCATATGAAAGAGTGAAGACTCCGACTACCCAGCCCCATGCTTGTGGACCAATGTGTAAGGCGTCCTGAATACGAGGTCCAGCAACGGAGATAGCAATGCGATCGAGGTATGTGATCGCGGCAAGAAGGCATAAGAAAGTTAGGACTCGGTGACGGTACTTCATGGGGGAGGTTCCTTTAAATTCTCTGGGCCTCTGTGGGGTGTCCTATATGCTTTAGAGGCTGTTGCGAAATATTCGCCGCGGAGCGGCCAAAGCGTACAGCCCAGGGTGGAGCGAAGCGGAACCCTGGGTAGAAGTGGCGGTAACCTATGCGTCCTGAAAGGACGCGAGCAAACTGAAGCTCGGTCAATCGCAGCGTGAGAGACTCTTTGATTGATGAATACTGAGATTCAGTTTGAAAACCGCAACCGGGTCGCGTCCTTTCAGGACGCAATTGCAATTCCCTATAGACCCAGGGTTGCGCTTCGCTCCACCCTGGGCTTTACGCTTTGGCCGCTCCGCGGCGAAGATTTTGCAACAGCCTCTAAAGCATATCGGACACTCCGAGACACGGAGAAGAACTTTACAAACCGTGAGCGGCTGGTATTGGGGAGATTGGTCCTTGCGGTTGGCGCAACAAGGTCTCCGCAGGAACCCCACTACGATACTGGTCCAGCAGGGCGTCGGGATCGATTTCAACACCTACGGGATTTGCTGCGAAGGCGTCACTCTGCATGTAAGCGTGGGCCTCTTCCGCATTGGCGCAGCAGTCTACTTGAAACTCCATCCTGTTCCCATCGGGATCTTGATAATAAACCGACAAAGTTATTCCATGATGGATGCGCCAG
>JBKPQV010000286.1:0-4043 GCA_046734235.1 Acidobacteriota bacterium | reverse complement strand
ATCCAAGGCAAAGTTATTAGTCAAAGCGACTTCTAGCCACTCGCCGACAGTGCTTCACCTAACTGAGAATCGAACACACTCTTTCGGAAAGCAGTGGAAAAGACCAGATGATATTTCAGGTCAAAAACGGCATGCGCCACTGATAACTGCGTTGGATTAGGATTCTGAAACCGGAATACGGGTGGCAACGGACGAATGTCATAACCATGATGCGAAGCTTGATTGTCCAGGTAGCTTTGAGCAGCCTCCAACCGCACTTTGCCAGACGTACGAGCGAGATAACCACGTGCCCAAAGCGGCGGTGTAATTTCAAGTTGCCGGCACAGAAAATTGGAGCTTTCGCCCTTAAGTTTCTTTAGCACGGTAGAGATCGCGTGCTCGGGCTTGAGACTGAGGAGTAACTGGACGTTGGTAGGCTCAAGCTTCATCTCCAAACCGTGATAGTCATAAAGGCCGTAGACTCCTTCTAGCACCTCTGACAGAAGCTATGGCACGAAACTCTCGACGACGATGGGTGAAAAAGCAAAGGTGGTAGTGAAGCTGGTAAGCCCACTCAAGGTCAGAGTAAGGAGTGAGGAACATGGCGGACGGATTCCTTTGTATTTCTAAGAAGTGAAGTGACGAGTTTAGTAGGCTAGGTATGAACGATCCACCAACTGCGGTTGGTGGTATTTACTCGGGTCCAGTAGCTACGGGCTAGTAGGTTAGGTATGAACAATCCACCAACTGCGGTTGGTGGTATTCGGGCAGTTGCTTGATGAGTACAAAATCGGCCCAGTGTCGGATAGTTATTGCATGTGAAAGGATTTTTGTTCGCAGCAAATAGATTACATTGCAATTCTCCTGAAAGTTTTTACTTCAACTGTCGGGCACTCCTATTGCTCTAAATTCCATGCTCTGCCAAAACTTGTGTTGACAACCTCGGCTTCTTATTCAGTTGCAGTTGTCAACAATCGAAATGGACCTAATCAATGAGAAGCTATTTGTGTGGTTTGCTCGCCAGTGTTGTATACGTCGCCAGTGTCTCAATGCCGGTTGCTGCTCAACAAAGCAGTTCACAGGGATCTGCGGTCGACGTTGTCAAGGCCAAAGTTGCCAAAATAGGAATTGGTGAGAAGGCTAAAGCTACCGTAATAATGAAGGATGGGACAAAACACAAGGGTTACATAGGCCAGGCGGGAAACGAGGATTTTATCCTGCGTGACCGGAAGACTGATTCGCCAACCACCATTCGTTATAGCGACGTCACCAAAGTTGAGAGCAACAAGGGCCACTCAACTGCAAGAAATCTGGGCATCGGAATCGGGATAGGCGCCGGGGCCTTTCTGGCGATAATTCTAATTACCATCGCACATCTCGACTAACGAGAAGAACCGCAAAGGGACTTCTCTGTTTTTCATCAAAGGATTGATCTGGTTTATCGCGCCAACAATATTTGCCATCTGGACCAACCGCAGTTGGTGGATTGTTCATATGTGTTCAACGATCTGGAACCTGCTTTAATAACTTCACCACCAAGGGTTCGTCTTAGCGCTTAATATTCTTTTAAGCAGCCAGTATGAACAATCCACCGACTGCGGTCGGTGGTATTCACCGCGTTTCGGGTTGCTGTCTTTGTAGGTTAGGTATGAACGATCCACCAACTGCGGTTGGTGGTATTTCAGCTCTTCACTAGTGAATGTTGCCGTAGGTTAGGTATGAACGATCCACCAACTGTGGTTGGTTGGATTCGGGCAGTTCATTAATGAGCGCTGCTAGCCAAACAGAAACTTTCTTGTCATCATGTCGACCTTTGTAGGACAGACATTCTGGCACGGAACGGTGATCTAATCTTTGCGTGTACCCGGGAACTTTCGTAATTGGCTTAAGCGCCTTGGCTTTTGGGGCTTTGTTTTCTTTCTCGTAAAAGGATTACTGTGGCTACTGATCCCCTCACTCATCGCGATCTTAGCGAATAGCTAGCTGAAGCATATCGGACACCCTGACCTCATGGTCCAAATCGATTCCGATACTCGGTTGAATTAAGAAACGCTTTCACCATTTCCGCCTCGATGAAGTTGCCGCCGAATTGGTTCAGTTTATTCAGCCAAAACTGGTACCCGTTGTCATTCAAATCTGGCGCGTCCGTCGGATTCCTTCTTAAGTACCCATAATACTGAAGTAAAACAAAAGCCGGGTTTAACTCAGCCTTAGTTAACGTAGACCACTCAGTTACGCTCCGCAACGCTGCGACTCGACCCGCTGTACCTCCAGCGCCGAAGGCGTCAATGGCGACTTGTCGTTCTAAAGCTGTCGGGGTCACTTCGGCAGACGCAGCTAATGCATCTACAAATTGAGTCGCGTTCAAGGTTGTCGGAAATTTTGTGATGAACGCCGTACTGTTTACCACATCGGTTGCGTAAGCTTGCTTGTTGTTTTCGAGCTGTTGTTCCGAACCGGGATCGCCAAATACAACTCCCTCACCAACGCGGCGAGCATCTCGCACAAACTCGAGATACGGAAGTCGTGAAGCAGCGGTATCTGATCTTCGTCCAAAAGCCACGCGCTGTAGGCGGATGACATAGAAACTTGTGTTTTGAAATTCAATTGACAGGAAGAAAGCGGCCGATGCATTGATACGTTTTACTTCAATGCACTGAAGGTTTGCGCCACATGAAGTAATCGTGCCGGTCCAGAATGCGAGACCGGAAGTGTCTGCCTGGCGATTGAGAAAGTCGTGATAGTGCTGCCCGACAAAGATCGTTGGATCGTCAATAACATTGGTCGCAGGTTCCGCAGTATCGTCGACAATACGCATTAAGGCAGAGCCGACAGTATCAATAGTTGCGTTTCCGGTTGGATTACTTAGCGTCACCAGAAACGTTTCGACCCCTTCAGTCTTAGAATCCTCACCAATCAGGATATTGATGGTCTTAGACGTTTCGCCCGGAGCGAAATTTAAGGTGCCGCGGGCAATTGTGAAGTCGTCTTTTTGTCTAGCTGAACCATCTGTTGTGGTGAAGTCGACCGTTGCGGCGGTCGAGAGGTCACCGGATCGAATTATCGTCACCGGTTGTGCAACTACGTCTTCTTGCAATGAGAACACCGGTTGCGAAAATTGAAACGACGAACCGGCCACCGGTCCTGCTAACCTCACAACCGTAGTGGTAGCAGGACCAGATCGTGGCGTTGCTTCAACTACAACATACAAACGCTCAACACCTGTCTGTTGAAGACCAGTCACGAACTGCACGTTGATGCTTGTGCCATTCAACAGCGGTGTTGCGCCGTTCACACTGTCGAGTGACCAAGAACTATTGAATCCTCCGCCGAACGCTTGCACAGGTGGTCCTTCGAGCGTGGTGGGTAGGAGGGAAACGCTACAAGGAGCTGAGGCCGGCGCGCATGTAATCGGATCGTTGACCGTTGCCGAACCGGCAGTGGCTGATAGCGCCCGTAGATCAGACGCGCAACTTGCGGGAGCTGGCTCGACATTACATCCCGATCCTATTGAAGGCAGCGTGGTGATATCGACAATGCGAAAACGCAGCCTGGTGATCTGTTGACCAGTATTGTTTATTAGTCTGCGTCTGAAGGCTACCGTTCCGAACGTACTATTTTGTGGAGATCCTGAGAAAACATTGCGAAAACGATTTGGCACCGAGTCTTCCGGAACAGTTGAATCCAGTCTTGATACAACCAAACCAGGACTAAGGATTCCGTTGATGGGAGCTAATTGATTCTCCGGACCAGGTGCAGCCAATCTCCTGGTTGCCAGACTGGTTGCGGCCACATCGCCATACAAAAAATCGCTTGCGTTATTGTCGGTGTCCTGTGGGTAACCACTTGAAGGGCCAAGTGTAGTTGTGAGCAGTGCTATTGAATTGCAATTACCCGAAAGCGAGCCTGTACAACCACCAGGTAGTTTTCGGAAGAAGCTGCCTTCAAGTGCCAGGGATCCAGTGAGCGGAGCATAACCAGCTCCTTCGCGAAAGAGCGGGTTGTTGTCATCGCTCGACCCCACAGTATCGATGCGGTTAGCAAGGTTGTAGTTGAAAGCAACA
>JBKPQV010000285.1:0-3745 GCA_046734235.1 Acidobacteriota bacterium | reverse complement strand
CACTAACTTCGAGTGTGCGGTTCCAGTCGTAGTGGGGAAATTTTGGATTCAAACTGATCCTTCACTGCCGGGTCTGGTAGCGCTGGATGTAACCAACCCTGTCAGGCCGGTTGAACTGTCACGTCTGATTTTTGATAAGCGGTTCGAGAAGACGCATTGGGTTGCTGCGGACAGAAGCGCGAGTCGCTTAGTTGTAACGGGCAACAATCGATCCTGGGTGTTGATCGTCAATGTTGACAGCGAGACAGGCAAACTGACAATTGATGAAAATTTCAGGGCTAAGGGCGCAGATTTTCCCGGAATTGATTTTGATCGTCCGCGATGGCCTCATGGGACTACCGGCAAAGGAATTGTGCATGGCGCTCTCTTTGGCCCAAACAGATGATTGAAGCATTGATGAAGCGAATGACCCGGTTTATCGGTGAACTGATCAGCATCGGCGATCTCAGGCGATCAAATGTTCCTTTCCCCTAACACGACGCTCTCCCATTACTCCATCGTTTCAAAACTCGGCGCGGGTGGAATGGGCGAAGTCTATTTGGCACAGGACACCTCTGAACTCGGCCGCATGGTCGCGCTAAAGATCCTTCCTGCCGAACTAGCCGACAATAAAGATCGTTTGCAACGCTTTATCCAGGAAGCGCGCACGGTTTCAAATCTCAATCATCCAAATATCCTCACCGTGCATGAATTTGGTAAGACTGAATCTGCCTCGTTCATGGCAACCGAATACGTTGATGGTGTGACGTTGCGACAACACGTTTCAAATCGCCGTTTGAAGTTAGTCGACGTGTTGGATGTCGCAATTCAAATTGTGGGGGCACTAAACGCCGCTCACGAAGCAGGCGTAACACATCGTGACTTAAAACCTGAGAACGTTATGGTTCGGAAGGACCATATCGTGAAGGTGCTTGATTTCGGACTCGCGAAACTGACGACGGATGGAGCGACGGGGAGAACCGGTGACGGGGCGAATGGGCGAGTGGGCGACGAAGGCGAAACGTTAATCGCCGACTCGCCGCGTTCTCCATTTGGACAGTCTCCGCTCACAAGCCCTGGCGTCATCATGGGTACGGTCAGTTATATGTCACCAGAGCAGTCGGCCGGCAAAGCAGTGGACCAACGAACTGATATTTGGAGTTTAGGAATTGTTTTATATGAGATGCTGGCAGGTGTTGTCCCCTTCCAGGGTAAAGACATTCACCGGCAAATAATTGCGATTCAGGAAAATGATCCAGCACCGCTTTCACAGTATGTGGCGGGATTACCTGACCGCCTGGAAGAGATAACTACGAAATGTCTGGCCAAAGAACGCGATGAGCGATATCAGACGGCGAAAGACTTACTGATTGATCTGCGTAATCTTCGTCGAAAGCTGGATGTCGATGCTGAGATTGAGCGCACAGTCGCACCTGCACTGCGCAGCTCAAGTGGCGGAACCCAACCAGCACCGAATGTTAGCACCGGTGTAAATTCGAGTGCGGCTGGTGCGCGTACAAGTTCAAGTGCTGAGTATTTCGTTACCGGAATCATGCAGCATAAACTCGCCGCGGCAGTTGTCGCGCTGGTGCTCGTCGGGGGAATAATTGGAATTGCTCTCTATGCGCGTGGCCGCACCAGCGACGGCGTAAGAACGATTAACTCAATCGCCGTCTTGCCCTTCGAAAACAAAGGCACAGACGCAGACAGCGATTATCTTTCCGATGGTTTGGCAGAATCACTGATCTACAGGCTCTCACAATTGCCAAATCTTAAGGTGAGCCCAACGAGTGCCGTCATGCGCTACAAAGGCAAGGAACTCGACGCTCAGAAAATAGCCACTGATCTTGGTGTTCAAGCCGTTATGTCGGGGAGAATGATCCAGCGAGGAGAAAATCTCAGCCTCAGCGTTGAACTTATCGACGCGGCGAACAACAAGATCATCTGGGGTGAACAGTATGAGCGGAAAATGTCGGATCTGCTCACTACCCAACGTGAAATTGCTACCACAATTACGGAAAAGCTCCAGTTGAAACTTTCAGGGGAAGCGGCCAAAGGAATTACAAAGCGATACACCGACAACAACGAAGCCTATCAGCTTTATCTCAAAGGGCGTTTCATTTGGAACAAGCGAACAGGCGACTCACTGAAAAGAGCAGTGGACTTCTATAACCAGGCGATAGAAAAGGATCCTGGCTTCGCTTTGGCGTACTCCGGCTTGGCTGAGAGCTACGTACTATACTCAAACTACGACGTTGCGTCGCCAAATGACTCAATGCCCCAAGCCAAGGCCGCCGCGATGCGTGCATTGGAGCTCGATGAGTCCTTAGCAGAAGCTCACACAGCTCTGGGGTGGTATCTCGTGCAATTCGAATATGACCATTCAGGTGCCGAAAAGGAATTGAGACGAGCGATAGAGCTGAACCCACAGTATGCGACGGCTCATCAATGGTTTGCTCAGCTCCTGGCCCAGACAAAAAGGTTTGATGAAGCTCAAGCCGAGATCCAGCGAGCAGTCGAGTGCGATCCGCTGTCTCCGGTTGTTAGGTTCAACGTTGGCTGGCAGCTCACGCTAGCCAGGCGCCACGACGAGGCAGTTGCGGAGTCTGAACGCGCCGTTGCCCTCTTTCCCGACTTTAAACTTGCAATGGCTGGTGTGTGTTGGGCCACTTACAACAAGGGAGCATTGGATCAGGCAGTTCAAGCCTGTAGAAGGGCCCACGAGTTGGTCCCTGACGCATTTAATACAGGCTACCTGGCATTCGTGCTGGGTCGCGCGGGACAACTCGACGAGGCTAAAAAGCTGTTTGATCAATTAAAAATCGAATCGTTGAAGCGCCCTGTGCCGAGCATCGCCTTTGCCTTCTCACATATGGGTCTGAATCAAAAAGATCAGGCTCTGACGATGTTGGAAAGAGAGGTCAATGAACACGGCTACTGGGCTAGCGGTTTTGGTGTTCAGCCCGAGCTTGAAGAGTTTCGCAGTGATCCTCGATTCAAGGCTTTGCTAAAGAGAATGAACCTATCCGAATAATTGAGAACCGAGTGTGGACCAAAGCAAAGAACTCCTAGTCAACTCCACGGTCTCCCATTACCGCATAATCTCGAAACTCGGTGCGGGTGGAATGGGTGAAGTCTATTTGGCCCATGATCAAAGCCTTGATCGCAAGGTTGCATTGAAGATCCTGCCAGCTGATGTTGCTTCCAACAGTTCTCGGATGGAACGGTTCACTCGCGAGGCAAAGTCCGCAGCCGCACTCAATCATCCAAACATTGCTCACGTTTACGAGATCGGACAGGGCGAAGGGCTTCATTACATCGCGATGGAGTTTATTGATGGCGTTACGCTGCGCGAAAAGATTCATCGTGAGCGAGCTGATTTACGAAAACTCTTACGTTGGTTGCAACACACCGCGGAAGGCCTGGCAAAAGCTCACGCTGCGGGAATCGTGCATCGAGATCTAAAACCAGACAACATCATGATCACTATTGATGGTCATGCAAAGATTCTAGACTTTGGCCTTGCAAAATTGGTTGAGCAGCCTCCGATGCCGTCCAGTGATTCCAGCGAAATTGCGACCGCTGTAATGCAGCAACGTTCCATTCCCGGCGCGATTATGGGGACGGTTGGTTATATGTCACCTGAGCAAGCGGAGGGCAAGGTTAATGAGATCGACCAGCGCTCAGATATTTTTTCCTTTGGTTGCATCTTGTTCGAAGCGGCTACCGGCAAGAAGCCTTTCGAAGCTGAGTCAGTGCTCAAGTC
>JBKPQV010000284.1:0-7803 GCA_046734235.1 Acidobacteriota bacterium | reverse complement strand
TAAGAACGCAGGCGGCATCAAGGCGTTTTACTTCAAGGACCCTGATAAACATGCGTTAGAGATACTCCAGTTTCCAGCGGGCAAAGGGGCAGAGAAGTGGCAGAGTGTCAAAAGTCTTTTCCTGGGAATCGATCACACGGCCATTGTCGTTGGTAATACGGAAGCAAGTTTGAAGTTCTACCAGGATCAACTCGGGCTAAAGGTAGCTGGTGCGAGTGAGAACTACGGCACGGAACAGGAACATTTGAACAACGTTTTTGGGGCCCGATTAAGGATAACTGGACTGCGTGCTAGCAGTGGTGGGCCAGGAATTGAATTTTTGGAGTACCTTGCTCCACGAGATGGACGCCCATATCCGAACGATGCGCGGGCGAATGATCTGCTTCACTGGCAAACCAGGTTGGATGTGGGATCGGTTGATGCCGTCGCTACTAACCTTCTACTTGCGAACTACCTTTTCGTTTCGCCGGGCGCTGTGCCGTTAGGTGAGAACCTGCTGGGATTCTCGAAAGGGCTGTTGGTTCGTGACCCAGACGGGCATGCAATCGAACTCGTGGAGGAGTAGTCTCCTCTCTTCGCTGCAGAGGAGTGAGATGGCTATAACAGGTCACTCCTCCGGAGTGAAAGTCTGCTCGACCTACGGGCCTATAGTTCGCTCGCCCTCTGTCAAAACCGAAATTTGACCTGTAAGGTTATGCCCTCTCCGTCGACTAATTCTCGAGGTTCAAAATCATGTCACAACCAATCAAAACTAACTGTCCCGATTGTGGTACTGAGATGAATTGTCACGCGGTAAAGCTCGATTATGGATTCGACGATCCCGACATCGTCGATCCTGTTTTTGGTAGGGTCTTGAAAGAGACTCGTTCTTGTCCGGATTGTGGGCGAACAGAACTGAAGGCGGCGTAGAAATGGGTAGGAACAATCTGAAATTAACTGCTGAAGAACAGCGACTCGAAGAATCAAGGTCTCGCAAAGCTCATTGGAAGCGCTGGGGCCCGTACCTCAGTGAACGCGCCTGGGGAACGGTGCGCGAAGACTACAGTCAACTTGGAAACGCATGGAATTACCTGCCCCACGACCACGCGCGTTCACGCGCTTATCGCTGGAACGAAGATGGAATCGCCGGCATTAGCGATAGGCACCAGAAGATCTGTTTCGCACTCGCACTCTGGAACGGCAACGATCCGATTCTCAAGGAGCGAATGTTCGGATTGACCGGCAGCGAAGGAAATCACGGCGAAGACGTTAAGGAGTATTACTTTTACCTCGACTCCACCCCGACGCACTCGTACATGAAGTACTTGTACAAGTATCCGCAACGCGAGTTTCCATACGGTCAACTGGTGGAAGAAAACCGGCAACGCGGAAAGTTAGCGTCAGAGTTTGAACTGATTGATACAGGTGTATTCGACGACGATCGCTATTTTGATGTTGTTGTCGAATATGCCAAGGCTGATGTTGAAGACATCCTGATCAAGATCACCGCAACGAATCATGCTTCAGAAACGGCCGGACTAACACTGTTGCCTACAGTTTGGTTTCGCAACACCTGGTCGTGGGATCACAATATCAAGAAGCCAAATCTAAAACTCTCTAACGGCTCGATTATGTTGACCGAGCCTGAGCTCGGTGTGCGCTGGTTACAGTTTGAAAATGACCCGGAGTTGCTTTTCACAGAAAATGAGTCCAATGTGCAACGCCTTTTTAACGTTCCGAACTCCTCGCAATACGTCAAAGACAGTATCAATGACTACGTTGTGAATGGCGTTCGCGACGTTGTAAACCCAAATCACGAAGGCACCAAAGCGGCACTCAACTATGTGCTGCAAATCGAGCCTGGGAAAAGCACGAGTATTCGTCTTCGACTCAGCACTAAGTCAAACTGCTTCAACGAGTTTGATGAAATATTCAGTGAACGAATTCGTGAAGCCGATGAGTTCTACCAAAAGATAGTACCCACAGAGCTTTTATCAGATGCGCAGATGGTAATGCGACAGTCTTTAAGCGGTCTGTTGTGGTCCAAGCAGTTCTATCACTACGTAGTTGAAGATTGGTTAAGTGGTGATCCGGCAACGCCAAAACCTCCCGTAGAACGAGCTAAAGGTAGAAACAGCGAGTGGAAACATCTGTACAACGCGGATGTGATCTCGATGCCGGACAAGTGGGAGTATCCATGGTACGCGGCTTGGGATCTTGCGTTTCATTGCATCCCGCTCGCGCTAGTCGATCCTGAGTTTGCGAAAGACCAACTGGTCCTAATGCTGCGTGAGTGGTACATGCATCCCAACGGTCAACTACCTGCCTACGAGTGGTCGTTTGGTGACGTGAATCCCCCGGTTCATGCGTGGGCGACGTGGCGCGTCTACAAGATCGATAAGAAGCGTTGCGGCGTGGGTGACACACTGTTTCTCAAGCGTGTCTTCCAAAAGCTCCTGCTGAATTTCACCTGGTGGGTCAATCGCAAGGATGCCGATGGCATGAACATCTTCCAGGGCGGTTTCCTCGGTCTCGACAACATTGGTGTTTTTGATCGAAGTGCGCCACTGCCGACAGGTGGTCATATTGCGCAATCAGACGGCACCAGTTGGATGGCGATGTATGCTCTGAACCTGCTCGCGATTGCGATGGAACTAGCGAAGGACGATCCGTCTTATGAAGACGTCGCGAGTAAGTTTTGGGAGCACTTCCTACACATCGCACGCGCGATGAACAAACGCGGTGACGAAGATATTCGACTCTGGGATGAAGAGGACGGGTTCTTTTATGACGTGCTTCATCTGCCCCATGGCAAACCGTTGCCGATGAAAGTTCGATCGATGGTTGGTCTGATTCCATTGTTTGCGGTTGAGACTTTGGAACCCGAGTTACTTGAACAGCTGCCCGGGTTCAAGCGTCGAATGGATTGGTTTATCAACAATCGTCCAGATTTGATTGAGAACGTCGCCTGTATGAAGACGACGGGAGATGCGGAACGACGTTTACTGTCAATCGTCAACCGCGATCAGCTGCGACGAGTGTTGAGGTTTATGCTCGATGAGACCGAGTTTCTTTCGCCATTTGGTATTCGCGCCATCTCTCGTTTTCACAAAACAAACCCGTATCTACTTCAGGTCAACGGAACGCAGCACCGAGTTGATTATGAGCCGGCCGAGTCGAGCAACGGGCTGTTCGGTGGGAATTCTAACTGGCGTGGTCCAATATGGTTTCCGTTGAATTACCTACTCATTGAGTCGCTGCAAAAGTTTCACCACTACCTGGGTGATGAATTCAAAGTTGAGTGTCCGACTGGTTCAGGTCAGATGATGAGTCTTGAGGAAGTAGCCACAGAGCTTTCGCAGCGCTTATCACGAATCTTCTTACAAGATGAGCATGGTCGACGTCCGGTGTTCGGTCCGAGCGAGAAATTCCAGTTTGATCCAAATTGGCGAGATCTAGTGCCATTCCACGAGTATTTTCATGGCGACACTGGAATGGGAATCGGGGCCAGCCATCAAACGGGTTGGACTGGATTGGTAGCGAAGCTGCTTCAACAGAGTGGAAACTAGCCCCGACAGTTAAGGAGGAAAAGGCCTGATGTCGGCCTGCGACCCGGAAACGAGAAGCGGCTGGTGAACAAATATTCCTTAGTTCTGTTCGTGAAAGTTCGTATGATTTCGTGGATCGTCCGTTATGTCTGGTTAAGAACGATCCGAAATCACACGAACTCACACCAAGAAGGTCCGACCGCAAACTCGCACTCCATACGACTCAGATGACTGTGCCGTGCAGCTCCTTGAAGGCCGGGATGCTTCGTTTTAGTCCTTCGTATCGAAAAATATTTCTCAACTCCACTGAAAGGTTTTCCAATCTCCCCCGACAATTCATCGTTAGCGCAGTCTGACCCGGTTTCTTCGGAGCGAAAACGATGAAAGCTTCTTCAACCAAATCTGACCGATACGCACTGATATTAGCTGGTGGTGACGGAACGCGGTTACGTTCTTTGACACGAAACATCACTGGCGACGAGCGACCTAAACAATTCGTGCCAATCATTGGTGGTCAGACGTTGCTGGATCAAACTCGCAACCGCGTCGCTCGATCAATTGAAGAAGGAAATACGTTCATCGTCGTTACGAAGAAGCACGAACAGTTCTATCAGTCACTTGCGAATACCGTGAGACTTCTGGTCCAACCAGAGAACAAAGGGACGGCACCTGGAATCATCTTTCCTTTGTTGCACATTGCCGCGGAGAATCCGAACGCCCTGGTTGCAGTGTTCCCCTCAGATCACTATTTCGCAGACGACGCGAAGTTCATGTCTTATGTCGAGGCCGGTTTCGAAACGGCCGCTCTAGTAGGAAAGGTTACGCTTCTCGGTATATCTCCAGAGACACCGGAAGCCGAATTCGGATGGATCGAGCCTGAGCTTCTTAAAACAAACAAAGGAGTCGCCCCTGTACGTCGATTCTGGGAGAAACCGACACTTGGCGTCGCACAAAAACTGATGGACCAAGGCTGTCTCTGGAACAGCTTCGTGATGGTGGGCCGGGTCCAATCTTTCCTGACGATCATCAAGCGGGCACTACCAGACCTGTTCAGGTACTTCGAAGCAGTTATTCCAGTGTTGGGCACTAAAGATGAATTTCTGAACCTGAGAGCTCTGTATTCGTGGCTCAAAGATGTGAACTTTTCACGAGAAGTGTTGGAGCCATGCGCTGCCGACTTAAGTGTCATCAAGGTCGACAGCGTAGGTTGGAGTGATCTTGGTGATCCATCCAGAGTGTTGTCGACATTGAGTCGGTTTGGAATTCAAACGCACGCCGTTAGAAACGCGAGCTAAGGAGATAGAAAGATGAAAGCGATAGCAGTAATTCCAGGAACCGCCAACTCGGTTCATTTAGCTGAGATGCCGGCCCCTTCCGTGGAAGAAATTCCTGACGGTCGTGGAGTTCTTGTAAGAGTGTTACGAGTTGGTGTCGACGGTACCGACAAAGAGATAAACGCAGCTGAGTATGGCCAACCGCCTGTGGGATTCGAGTTTCTTGTGATCGGGCACGAAGGTTTCGGACAAGTTGAAGCTGTTGGCCCAAATGTCACTGAAGTAAAGCCGGGAGACTATGTGGTCGCGACTGTCCGACGGCCTGGAACAAGTATTTACGATCTTATCGGTACCAACGACATGACAACCGATGACACCTACTTCGAACGCGGAATTAATTTGCGTCACGGTTTCATGAGCCAGTACTACGTCGACGATGCTCAGTACATCGTAAAGGTTCCTGAAAAGTTGAAATATGTTGGTGTGCTCCTGGAACCAACGACGGTAGTTGAGAAGGGAATTGCGCAAGCTTACGAAATTCAAAGGCGTCTTCGAGTTTGGAAACCAAGACGTGCAGCTGTGATGGGGGCAGGAACGATTGGATTGCTGGCCACGCTCGCATTGCGTTTACGTGGCTTAGAGGTAACAACTTTCGGTCTAACTCCAAAACCATACTTGAATTCTGAACTGATCGAAGCAATCGGTGCGCGCTATCAATCAACGAAACAACTGCCGTTGACTGAAGCAGCGAAAGAATACGGACCGTTCGACCTCATCTTTGAAGCGACTGGATTCTCGCCGGTGGTGTTTGAGGCGATGCACTCGTTAGGAAAAAACGGAGTGTTGGTTTTGTCGAGTGTAACGGGTGGCGAGCGAACCGTTGAAGTCCCGGCTGACAAGATCAATCTCAGTTTTGTCCTGGGTAACAAAGTGATGGTCGGTACTGTAAATGCAAACCGAGAGTACTTCGAGTTGGGGGTGAAAGATCTTGCCCAGGCTGAAGCTGAGTATCCGGGTTGGCTTAATCGTCTGCTAACCCACCCAGTGAAGGGTTTGGAGAATTACGAACAGCTTTTCGACAAGTTAAAGAATGCCAAGGGTGCGATCAAGGTCTTTTGTGAGGTTGGAGAAGTCTAGTATTTAGCAATTCGAACGTGGCTGCGAGTCGCGATCGATTTAGACATCGAAACGGAAAGTGGAGGAGTTATCAGTGCAGGTAGCAAGCGCCATCACACAGTATGTCACGCCTCAACCTGTTCGAACAGTCGTCTCTCGAACAAGAGTCGAGGATTCACGATACGTCGTCCGGTTTGCGGAAACCAACGAGGAGATTGAGGCTGCATTGAAATTACGTTTCGAAGTCTTCAATCTCGAACTTGGCGAAGGACTCAGTTCATCATTTCTTACTGGACGTGATCGCGACGAGTTTGACGAGACATGTCATCACTTGATCGTCGTCGAAAAGTCTTCTGACAGAATAATCGGCACTTATCGGCTCCGGACTCTCGAGATGGCCAAAACAATTCAAGGGTTTTACTCAGCGGGCGAGTTTGAACTCAGTGCACTTCCCCGGGAAGTTCTGGCGGAGTCCGTTGAATTGGGTCGTGCCTGCATTGCTTATGACCATCGCGATCGGCAGGTGTTGCATTTGTTGTGGAAAGCTCTGGCTCAATACACACTCACTGAAGGAAAGAGATTTCTTTTTGGATGTTGCTCGCTGACAAGCCGGGAACCTGCAGAAGGACAAAGGCTATTTCAACAACTCTCAGCTGCAGGGTATCTCCACAATTCCATCCATGTAACACCCCAGCCTGGTTTCGAGGTTTCTGGAGAACCCGGCTGGGAATTTGAAGTGAAGGTACCAAGATTATTCAGGACCTATTTGAGCATTGGCGCGAAAGTATGCGGTCCGCCAGCTATCGATCGAGCATTCAAGACGATCGACTACTTTGTGATCTTCGATCTATTTGAAATGAGTGAGCGAGCGCGACGACTCCTATTCGGTAACTAGTCGATGAAATTTCTTCGAGCAACAACACGGCTTTGCTTATTGATCACTGTCACGACTCTCCAGTCGTTTTTGCTTGTAGTCGGCAGAGTTCTTACGTTGCCGTTTCCTAAATATGCACTGTCCTGGCGCAATCTAATCTTTCGCTATTGGTCTTCTTCTGTGGTACGGCTACTCAAGATCAAAGTCGAGGTTACCAATGCGCCACCGGTCGGTGCTTTTCTACTAGTTTCAAATCACCTTAGTTATCTCGACGTAGTCGTCCTCGCTTCGCAAGTCGACTGCACGTTCATTGCCAAGAGTGATGTTTCACGTTGGCCTGCGATCGGTGCCCTCGCTCGATTGGTTAAGACGATTTTTGTCGATCGTAACAACCGTCGCGACGTCGTGGGAGTGATGAAAAAGATGGAGAAATCGATTGATGATGGACTTGGTGTTGTTCTTTTCGCTGAAGGAACAAGCACCTCGGGTCGTTCTGTTTCCCCGTTCAAGTCGTCGTTGCTGGAGTTTGCCTCGCGCCGTAAGTTGCCCGTTCATTGCGCGAGCATTAGTTATTCAACCCGGGCTAGTGAACCGTCGGCTGATCAATCAGTCTGCTGGTGGGGTGACATGACCTTTGCGGATCACTTCTTTCGCTTGATGCAATTGACAGGTGTCAGCGCAAAACTCACGTTTGGTCGGGAACCACTGGTCGCTTCCGATCGCCGTGTCTTATCAGCAAAACTCTGGCAGGCAGTTAACGCTCAATTTACACCGGTCGTCGCCCACTAGTATGCAAACAAAAGATCACATCAGCGACTGCACGGGACTGCTAAACCAGGCGGCGGAGATGATTGCACGACTCGACGACTGTGTGTTTAGGGCGCTTACGGCAATTTCTTCACGGGGCAGTGTTGGTGGGCACCTACGCCACATACTCGATTTCTATTCAAGTTTCATTGAAGGCCTCCCACAATCACGAATTGACTACAACCAGCGGTTGAGAGATGTACTA
>JBKPQV010000283.1:0-9721 GCA_046734235.1 Acidobacteriota bacterium | reverse complement strand
CAAGTATGCTGTCCAACCGCCCTTCGCAAAACTCTCCCGTAGTCTTTTCGCGTTCTCCGGCATGTCCAGCAGGTCGAACGCCTGCGCACGTTCCTCAACCGAAGTAGCATGATCGCCCTTCATGCGGTACAGATAAGAAATGTGCGAATGGGTCCAGGCGAAGGTCGGATCCATTTTCATCGTTTCTCTGTTGTAAGCGATGGCTTCGTCCAGCTTTCCCGCCGCGACTAGACAGGCCGCGCGGTTATTGCGAATGTCCGCCAGCGTCGGCTCGATCTCAATCGCGCGATCAAATGAAGCCAGCGATTGGTCGTATTTCCCAATCATCATCAGTCGCACGGCGTTGTTTTGATAGGCGCGCGCGTTCTTCGGATCGAGCTCGATGGCGCGCTCCAACTCTGGTCCGGAAGCGGCAAAGTCGTAATCAAGCATCAGTTGATAGCCAAGCGACGAGTGAGCATCCGATAACTGATTATCGAGCGCGAGTGCACGCATGATGTATTCCTTCGCCTTGGGCCGGTCGCGCTCGCCGATGAACTCGGCCAGCGCAGCGTATCCGAGCGCAAAATTCGGGTCTCTGGCAATCGCCTGCTGGAAATACCCTTCGGCCTGGTCGTACAGCTTCCCGACACGCTTGTTTAAATAAAAACGGCCCCGTAAATAGAGTCGATACACTTCCGGATCGTTGGTGAAAGTCTTCGCCAACTTCTGCTCGTCCACTCCGGACAGTTTCGTTTTGAGCTTGCTCGAAACGTCCCGTGCGATCTCGTTCTGGAGCGAGACCAGATCCGACGACTTGCGATCGTATTGATCGGTCCAGATGACATTCTCAGTTTGCGCGTCGATGAGTTCGAGATTTAGGGTCAGCTGATCACCTCGCTGCGTCATCCGCCCATTAAGAATTGCCGGTACGCTCAACTCTCTACCAATGGTTTTTGCGTCTGTGTCCCTGCCCTTGTAGCGAAAGACAGTCGACCGCGCCTTCACATTTAAATTAGGAAGTTGCGACAGACTCTTAATCAGCGTCTCAGTCATTCCGTCTGAAAGATAATCAAGCTCAGCGTTGCCGCTCGCATTGACGAACGGCATGACGGCAATGGATTGAATCGCAGCATTGGCCTTTCGCGAGAAATAGGAGTATCCGCCAATCGCGATAACCAGAATCACCAAGGCAACCAAACCGAACACAACTCCGCGTGGCTTCGGCTTAGTCAACTCTCGTGTCGTCGTGGGAATCGCAGTCGCGGGAAGAACAGTTGTCGGCGCAGTTGCTCGAGCAATCGCGGCGTCCGTTTGGCTCGGCAGAATGCTGGTCGCGACATCGCTCGAAACTGATCCTGAGGCCAGCTTAATCGTTCCCGCCTCGCCAGTGACCGAAGCGGAGTCATTGATGAGTGCCGCGCCATCCACTCGACAGAACGCGAGCGCGCCGTCAGTCTCAACTCGATTGCATTGGGGGCAACGCTTCATCAATGTCGCTCAACCTGTAAATCGATTCCAAACTCGAGGTATTGAGAACACCTTCTGTTTTCTATTTCCTCTCATTACCTAGGCGGACTGAACTTTTTCAGCAGTTCCTGAAATCGCGGATCGCTGCGCAGCGAATTGAACGCCGGGTCATACTTGATCATGAATAGCCACCAATCGCCTTTGTCGGCGGCGCGGGTCAGACTGGCAAGCGCTTCTTCCTTTTCACCTAGTTCCGCTTGCAGACTCGCCTGGCGCAGACTGACGCTTGTATTGCTTCGCTCCTCTCTGCCTAAATCTTGTCGTAGAAATTCGCGCAGATATGCGGTCCAGCCCTCTTTGGCAAACGTTTCGCGCAACGCCTTCGCGTTATCCGGCTTATCCTGCATCTCCGCGACGCGGGCGCGCTCTTCGACTGAGGCAGCGTGATCGCCCTTCAGCCGGTATGCGTACTGGAGCTGTGAATGTGTCCAAGTGAGTTCTGGATCGATCTGTGCCGACTTCTTGAGTTCTTCGATAGCGGCGTCGATCTTGCCAGCCGCAACCAGGCAGGCTGCGCGGTTGTTGCGAATGTCCGCCAGGATGGGTTCCATCTCAATCGCCCGAGCGTATTGGGCGAGTGATTCATCGAAAAGCCCAATCATCATCAAACGCTGACCGTCCCATTGGTAGGCCCGGAAGTTGTTAGGATCGAGTTCGATGGCCAGCTTTAACTCACGTTCCGAAGCAGCGAAGTCATAATCCAACATGAACTGATAGCCGAGGTTCGCGTGAGATTCTGACAACTGATTGTCGATTGCAAGCGCCCGCAGGATGTATTCCTTTGCTTTGGGCCGGTCCCGCGCACTAAGAAATTGGGCCAGACCGACATAACCCAGCGCAAAGTTTGGGTCCCTGGCGATTGCCTGCTGGAAATAACCTCCCGCTTGATCAAATATCTTCCCAGCGCGCTTGCTCAAACAGAAGCGTCCTTGCAAGTAAAACCGATACGCTTCCGGGTCAGTCGTATAAGTCTTCGCCAGTTTCGCCTGTTCGGCGCCCGAGAGTTTTGTTTTGAGCTTGCTCGACACCTCACGGGCAATTTCGCTTTGCAGGGAAACAAGGTCCACCGTCTTGCGGTTGTACTGCTCACCCCAAATTTGATTTCCGGTCCGCGCATCGACCATCTCCAGACTCAGGGTTAACTGATCGCCGCGCAGCGTGACTCGTCCATTCAGAACAGCCTGCACCGACAATTCCGATCCGATTTGCTGCGGATTCGAGTCTTTGTTTTTGTACTGGAACACCATACTGCGCGCCTTAACTGAAAGATTCGGAAGCTGCGACAAACTATTGATGAGCGATTCAGTCATACCGTCTGATAAGTATTCGATATCAGCGTTGCCGCTGGCGTTGACGAACGGCATCACGGCGATTGATTGAATGGTTGTCGTAGTCTTACGTGAGAAAGAGAAGTATCCGCCAATCGCGACGCCCAAAATGACTAACGCGATTAAGCCGAATACAACTCCGCGACGTTTTGGTTTCGTCAATTCGCTTGTCGCACTGGCAGTCGCGGCTACGGGAAGGACAGTTGTCGGGGCTGTGGGGCGGTTGACATCAGCATCGGTGCGATGCAGAAGTCTGCTGGTTTCGATCTCGCTCGACACCGCGGCCGAAACAAACTTCGCCGTGCCCGCCTCCCCGATAACCGCACCGGAATCGCTAATCAGTGTCGTGCCATCGACGCGACAGAACTTCAGCGCTTCGTCAGTCTCAACGCGATTGCATTGGGGGCAGCGTTTCATAGCATGTCGAGTTATGTTTAGCGGACGCGCGAGGCTTGGAGAGCCCACGGGCCGGGATTCATTGTCAAATTAATAACCTTGCCACCGCTTTCGACAAACCGCAGGACTTCGCGCCCGGGCGATTCGATTATGAATAATCCTCCCTCTGCAGGGGTGATCGAATAACTCTTACCTTTGTCAAAGTAGATCCGACCATTGCCATCAAACGTGGCAGCAAGCGCTCCGGATTGGAGCGTAATAACTAGCTTGCCACCGCCAAAGAATTCATAAGCGCCTAGTACCTTTCGTAAAGAATCAGGATTAGGTGGCGTCTTTAGAGGCATCGGCCGATCGGGAATCTCAGGAACACTCGCCAGGATCGCATCCCACGCAAGCTCCGAAGCAATCACACCAAGATCTACTGGACTCAGATTGTTATTCTCAACCTCGTCTGTGCTAACGGCGTAAAGGATGTCTCCATCTTCGCGGGTAGCAAAAGGCTGGATTGCCCGGCTCATTGACGAGTGGACCTGCATCGCGAGTCGCTGAAGCGCCCAGAACGGCAGCTTTTGGTTGGTCACTACAAGCGTGATCGTCGTGTTTGACGTGGGGCCGCTAACAGGTGCGTCAGCGACCGGATTGATCGGTTTGAATGTCTTGAACTGCTCAACGATTGTCGAGCAATTCTGACCAGGCTCGTTTCGACCGCAGCGCACTAGTCGACCGGTCCGATCGACGACCGCGCCCAGCGCGTTAACGACAGTAAAAACACCGATCTTGGTCGGTCCGACGGTGCGAAACGCTCCCCCCTGGCCAGAGTGTGCCCAGCCTGCGAAGCTATCGGCGCTGTTGCCACGGTGAAAATAAACGCCCTGCATTGCGAAGCGGCCAGCACCGCGTGCGCCGAGCGGAAACCAGCCCGGCTCGGCACTCCGAAAGGCAGCCTGACCGAGCGGATCGTCAGGTGTGACGCGGCTGAATCTGCGCCCGCCTACGTCGAATATGATCGCACCGAAGACGCCCGCTATGGCGTCTACTCTACCTTCTCCCTCCCGCACTTTCTTAATCGCGTTCGCAACACCCGTAGCGGCAGATAATCCGTACCATGATCCGCCCGAAAACACGACTGCCTGCACCATCGTTGACTCGTACGCATTCTGCAATGCCTCTGCATTAAGGTCGCCCGGTGCACCACCTCTGACATCAACCGCACCTTTTGCCCCTTTAGGGAAATAAAATACGGTCGTTCCCGTCGGCCCTTCATCATATTCCGCCACTCCTACAAGCATCGCCGGAAAATCAAATCTCAGGCTGGGTCCTTTGTTGTCAGTTTTCGCGATCGGGACCCCTTCACCAACCTGCGAATACACGACGCCGTCGAACAGGAAAACAAATAAGCATAGCGCGAGCGTCACATATGCGGTGGTCTTCATTGTCGTTTCTCCCGTGGTAGCACTGCGATTGGCCGTTTGGGGGCAGCGTTTCATAATCCAAACTATTAGTTCAATTTTCTCACTCGGGTGGATCCAGTTTCTTCATCGCTTCTTTAAAGCGCGGATCGTTGCGTATCGGATCCAGGAACGGATCCGTCCTGTTCAGAAAGAGCCAAAACGCGCTCGGTGCTTCCGATTGTTTGACGATCGCTTCGATCGGCTTCTCGTATTCGCCGAGTTCCGCCAGGTAGGTCGCTGAGATCCTCGAAGGAAAAGACCTTACCACCTCACGTAAATACGCCTGCCATCCGCTTTTCGAAAAAATTTCGCGGAGCTCTTTGGCACTAGCTTCGTTGCCGACGAGTTCGAGGCTGCGAGCATGAGTTTCCACAGAGGCTTGATGATCTCCCTTTAGCCGATACGCTCGTGCGAGCTGGATATATGCCCAAGAGTATGTCGGTTCCATTTCGATGAGTTTCTTGCTCTGCAGAATACACTCAACCGCTTTGCCGGTAGCTTCCAGTAGCGCCGCGTAGTATAGATTTATTCCGGGCGATGTTGGGTCAAGCTCGAGTGCCCGCATCAGCGAAACGCGAGCCTCATCGAACTTGCCATTCATCATCAGCCGCGCTCCGTTCCATTGGTGCGCCTGCGGGTAATTCGGGTTGAGCTCGATCGAGCGTTTAAGCTCGCGTTCCGATTCCGCCCATGTGTAATCCACCATGTACTGATAACCGAGTGACGCATGCGCCTCGGCGAGCTGGTCGTCGATCTCAAGCGCCCGCCGGATATACTCTTTCTTCCGTGGTCGATCGTTGTCTTCCTTGAAGTCAGCCAGTCCGACGTAACCCAGCGCGAAATTAGGGTCACGTGCGACCGCCTGCTGAAAATAGTTTTCAGCTCGCTCAAATTCCGGGCCTACACGTTTGTTCCAGTAAAATCGCCCCTGCAGATAGAGACGGTATGCCTCGGGATCATTGGTGTATTTCTTCGAGAGCTTCTCAAGGTCCGCACCTGATAACTGGATCTTGAGTTTGCTCGAAACGTCGCGGGCGATCACATTCTGAAGTGCGACGAGATCGGAAGGTTTGCGATCATATTGATCCGTCCAGATGACATTCTCAGTCTGGGCATCGATGAGCTCGAGATTCAGAGTCAGTTGTTCGCCGCGCTGGACAACTCGCCCATTGAGGATGGCCTCAACGTTCAACTCCTTGCCGATGGTTTTCGCATCGGTATCTTTGCCTTTGTAGCGAAACACGGATGATCGCGACTTGCTGAGTCGCGCACGATAAACTTCGCCCATGTCGCCTTCACCAAGCCTGGAGACAATCGTGTATTGAGCGATGGTCGTGTTGGGGGAGATTTTTTCGCTCACATAGTTCGAAGCTCAACCGAGTTTTTATGTTTGTTGTGTATGCAGCTGGAGGAAAGCATGTGTGCGTTGATGGCAGGACCTATCAGGTTCTTGCCATCACGAGTTCTTTGGCCGGTTTCTAAAGCCCAGTGCGGGGGTACCATACTCAAAATGGAACGGGCTAATAACGATATTAAGTTGTCTAGGCGCTCGCCATCTTAACTGCAAAATGTCTTTGGAGCTAGATAGCTTTGCTTCAAAAATCATTTTCAGTGGAACACGTTTCGTGTTTATTTCGTGTGACTTCGTGGATCGTTGCTTTTAGCCGGAAAAGCAAAGACGATCCACGCGCGTCACACGAACCAAAACGAGTTATCAGCCGATTCCTGGCGGCAAAGTTCCAGTCTTACTGGTTACGACGTTCGCGCGGAACTCTCACTGGCGCTTCGGTCGGCAACTTGTCCTTACATAGCTCGAGCAACTGGATCGTCGTTAGCCCAGTTTGCGCAGCCTCATTTGTATTGACCTCCAACGCTTCTTCAGCAGGATTCAATACGTCTGGCCCTGAGAGTAACTTCGGGTTCGCATATCCACCACCACGTCTCAGAATCCCGTCGATCGCCTTTTGCGCGAACGCCGGACTCTTTGTATGAGCATAGGCATAAGCTGCTAACCGCGGACCGCTCTGTTCAGCCAATACGTAGCTACCATCGGCTCCCTCATTTCCTGTGGTCCGATCACGAGTGAGCACTTCAGCCGGAGCACCTCCGATCCGGCAGTACTGTAACCACGCAGTCGCAAAGTCTTTCCGGTCTAATAGTGGCACGAGCTCAAACATCACTTCGCCACCACCCATGATCGTTGCGAGATTGTAGCTTGCAGGCAACGACGTCTTTGTTACTGGATCGCGGATCGCTGTTAACTTTCCAGTCGCAATGTCGTAACCGACAATCTGTGCGCCGCCGCCGCCACGCAATGGTCCAATCACACCACCAGGTAAATCAGGGTTTGGTCCATTTTGCTGACCTGTCTGCAGCCAAAAAGGCATTGACATGATCGAATCAACGCCGGCGAGGATTCGATCTCGCCATTTCTTTTCTCCAGTGCGCTCCCATTCAGTCATCCAATTGCCAGCGAGCGCAAACCAATCGGGACCGATGCGCATTCTTGCGGCGAACCGAGGTTCACCCGGGATCTGTGGCGACGCGATCCGCATTGGATCATATTTGACAATAGCATCATCTGTATGGACCATGAGCCGCATGATGTCGCCCGTGCGCTCATCGGTTGTGAGGTAATAGAAGGGTCGCCAGTGTGCCGACTGGCTAATGCGCGCCTCCTTCGAACCACAGCCCCACTTGACCACATTGTGGCGCGAACCAAGACCTGCCATTGGGCCAATCGAGTAGACGTTTGTCTCGCTTGTGTTACGCGTGTGAGCTTCGGCAAGTCGAAACACGTTACCTCTTCCCGTTCGCAAAAAGCTGTACCAAAGCCACAAGGGCACACCCAATTCGGTGTTGTCCCAGGCGTGGCCACCCCAGTCGTAGTGCCAAACATGCCGGGCCGGTGAGTAAGAGTGTATGAAATCGCCGAAATGCCAGAAGCCATACCAACGACGCGAGTCAACCTGCTTCTCGTAGAACGAAAGGACTGCGTCGAGTCCTTCCTCGATGTTCTTTTTGAAAGGCGTCGAACGATCGGGCAGACTCCAAACACCAAATACTCCCGTTGAGTGAATGTACTCAGGCGTCGCAGCAAGTAATGGCAACTTTGATCCAGCCTGAGCTTGCGCAACCGCCGTCGAGCGCGTTGGCAATGCAGTTGCGGTGGGATAGAACGTGAGTTCACTCGTGCGCGAAACGCCGTACGCGGTACTCATGCCCGGTTGAACATCTTCGTATGAAGCGGCAAGTCCATGAGCCACGAGATCATAATGACGCATGTCCATTTGTGGACCATCGGGTGACCAGAGCCAAGTAATGAGTTCGGCAACTGGTTTGCTTGCGTGTCGAACCTCGAGACTAGCCGGGAACGATTGCCAGAAATTTTTCAGGCTGACGGCAAGTCCGCCAGTTAGATCGCCGACGTAGCCAAAACCTGCGGCCCGCTTGCCGGCATTGGAAAAAATCCAGGTGCTCCTGGGGTTAGTCCTTTTAGTAATCGTGAACCCGTCGGGATTTGGTTGCGAGAGTTTAAAGTCATCCCAGATCGCGTTTTGCGCAAATTCACCGCGGCCTGTAAATGGTTGACCTGTTTCCTGCGCTACACTTCCTCCACCCGGCTGGAGCGGTTCGGACCAAACCCCACCGTCATTACCAACAAACCGGACTGTTCGGTTTCTTGGTTCTTCACGCAGCGGTACTTCAACACGCACTCCTAGTCCACGCACGAAATCTTTCTCTTGATCGCCATCAAAAGTGATCGTGTGGACCATGCGAACAGATGTTTGGCCGGAATAAAAATAGAGGCGTACTGTGAATGGGAGAAACGCGCGGCCTGACTTTGCGCCTTTATGAGCTCCCTCTAACTTCACGACAGCGCGCACGGGTCCATTCTGCTCAACGGTCCCTTTTTTGATGACGCTAACAAAGCGCTCACGCGTGGGTGAGTCTTCCGGATCGCCTTCCGGCCCATTTTGCAAAATGCAGACCAGTTGCGCGTTACCCACGACCGCACGATCACCGATACTCATTGATTCAAATAGATTCGGGCTGGTGGTAGTCGAGATCACACACTTGAGTGCGCCTGTATCGACAATCATTGAATTGCCGCTGGTAAGAACCTTCAAATTACCGCCGCCGTTCTGAGATGCTCGTGGAACCAAACTGAACGGAGCTTTGATTCCTGCGGGAACTACCGTTGCAAACCCGCTCCACTTAAGCGACCCGTCTGGCCAGTACGCCATCGGCCACGACTGTAGTGGTAATTGCTTGCCCTCGGAACTCAAGCTGAAAGAGTCGTCACGTTTGACGGTTCCTTTGGGCCATGGGACTCCGAAGCTCACACCCGAGTCGACTGGTAAGACTTCGTCATCGAGCAAACGAAGTGATACGTCATTGGGAGCTTCGAGCGGGCTCGCGTCGTCGGTCGATTGTGTAGCCAAAATATTCGGCAGAAATTGCTTTAGACCTAAACCAGCACCAGCTGCGAGCGTCGAAGTTTTTAGAAAACGACGGCGAGAAAATGGGGTTTTCATTTCGCGTCTCTCAATTTGAAAAGTTAGAAAACCTATAGAGCCTTGTCAGGCAAAGACACCGCAATACTTTTTCGTGTATTCGGATTGTAAGACGTCGTAACGAGATGTAGAAGTTTTTTGTAGGTGAAACGCTGGTTGAAATTGTTCTGCGGCCTAGCCTTCCTGATGAGAAACGGTTAAGCGCCGGAATGCAATTGTGTAAATTCTGGAATCCTGTCGAAATGAAGCAAACCCCGACATGATGAACAGAATTTACACGATTAAGAGAGCCTTATGAGCTATTAAAGGCGAGGCGGATGACTAATACCACCTGAAGACACTTAGAACATTTGAGAAGTCATCAGTCCACGCAGCTGATCCATTTCTTCCTTCAGGAACTCGCCAGCGTGAATCTTTGGCCAAAACGTCAAACGCAGGTGACTGATGTGCAAGCACTAACCATTCGGAAGGGTCCTTACCTGTTACGGAATCAAATTTTACATCAACACGACTACGTGCC
>JBKPQV010000282.1:0-9865 GCA_046734235.1 Acidobacteriota bacterium | reverse complement strand
TAATCAAAACAGTGCTACTGACGGTGACGGATCTACCATGTTTCCTTTCATCGATACTGGTGATCCAGCCGCAGAGCTTGCCCAGGCACAGTTGAGTGCTGACGATATTGCGTTTGCTTCCTTCTACTATCCTGAAGGTTCAGCAGCGACTGGTCCAGCGGCACTGCAACCAGGCGATAAGCGCTTTACCAAAGAATACGGACTTATCACTGGCGAGTTACGTCACGGTGTACTCAATCAACCCATCGCAGGCGGTCAGCTATTTGCTATTGACCGGCAGACGAATACAGTTGTGGCCAGCGCTTTTAGCGGAACTGCCAATCTTTCGTTCAATCCTGCGAATGGTGGTTTGTTCTTTGTGCCCACTGTGGCCGACGCAATTCCGAATGGGAACTACGTAATCCCTGTGCCTGCTGGTAACTACGACGTAGGAGTGGAAGCAACTGATGGTAGTCCCGCTGCACCCGGCAATATCAGTTTCACCTGTCAGATTGGAAACTTTTTCGGACAACAGAACTTCATTGAAGAGTTCTACAACAATCAAAGTGAAGGTGCGATTGAACGTGATCCGGGAGACGCCAAGAACGTGCACGTCAATGCCGGCCAGGTTAACGGCGGTACTAACATCACCACAAATGATGTATTCAACATCAGTGGTTTTGGTGCCCGAAATGCCATCGGGTTCATCAATCCTCCGGCGGGTGGGTTTATCTATGCTGTTCAATTTCCGGCTTCTCAGATATCCGCATTGAACGGCGGAAATCCGACTAACATCCAGGCAGGCCTGTTCGATACCAATGTGGTGGATGCTTCAGTACCAGTGGTCTTCGCTCAGGCATGGCTTGCGAAGGGCGTCATCAACCCAGATACGACGGCGACAATCGATTTAGCAGATCCGCTGGATACTTCTGTGGCATTCCTGGGGCAGGACACCGATTTCGCTCCGTACTACTTTAAGAACCCACAGGACCTAAGCGAGACGATTCGGCTCGGCATTGCAGACGGATCGATACAGAACTTATTCCTGGTCCTTCAAATTCCACCGGCACCTTTCGCTGGCGTAAGTAATCAGCCACCCCTGATTGGACTCAGCACCCAAGCGCCAATCCTGGGACGCTCTTTCCTTTCGACGAATGGAGGAGTTAGTTTCACTCGAAGAAACGACTTGAATTTCCGGTTCTCACTGATTGCTTCGCAGATTCCTCCGACGGACTAAGGAGACAGGGAAGTAGGTAATAAGGGAACGGCCAGCAGGACATCGCTGGCCGTTCTTTTTGATTCGAAGAGGTAATTCTGGGCGCTTAGAATCCCGGAAACTGTTTGAGGTGGATATGGTTCGCTGGTCCTGTGGTTCGTCAGTTGACGCTCCTAACCCCATTTGCTATAAAACCCGCTCGCGTCTTTTGCGTGGATATTCGCAAAGTCGTGCTATTCCGCAGTAGCTCAATGGCAGAGCATTCGGCTATTAATCCCGAGGCATCGGGATTGTAGGTGCTGGGGAAGCAGAAGGAACTGAAGACATCTAAAGACATTTTCCGCAGTAGCTCAATGGCAGAGCATTCGGCTGTTAACCGAAGGGTTGTAGGTTCGAGTCCTACCTGCGGAGCCAATTTGTGCAGCCATATCCGCTTTGATCTCCGCTTTCAATTGCGCCGGTCAAAGCGGTTTCTATTTCATCCATTTCGTCGAGCACTTCAAGCAAAGTTGGTAGAATGACTCGCGCTCGTTCAGGTGTTGCGATTCGACCTTCAACGGCTTTTTGAAGTCTCGCGCGAAACAGCCTGTACCCACTCGCTGGACCCTTCTCACTCCAGCGATCAAGAATGCGCTCAGCAAAGGCCGCGTTCTTCTTGCTGCGCTCTTCTTGAGTTTTTAGCTGATGATCTGTCCGGCCATTCGTCATCCTCTCTTTCGTGCTCTAGCCGATGAATCTCTGTCTCAATCCTGAATCGTTCAGCTTCGTTTTCAGGGAGTCGCTCAAGGTCCCCCAACTTCAGACGCAGCGAGCAGATCGAATCATCTACCGCTCGTTGTCAAGCATGGTCACGTGCTAAGGCGATGATCACCGGTAAAGGGTTATCTCTCTCTTTCGAACTGCTCAAGGTTGCACTATCCGAAACATTAAAGAGCTTAATAACTTGAACCGCCAGGCACTTTTCCAAAGCCAGATTAGTTAAAGCAGCCTCTAAATTGTTTTCCTCTATCCAACCCGTATACGCAAACTGCCGCTCCGAGTTTATTTTATGGGACGCAAAGAGCGCCGAGGACTACGAAGAAAGCTAGGACAGGTCGAATGGGAGATCTGGGATATGGAGGTCATGTTCAGCGGTGGCGGCGCTCCGGCTGTTTACCCTTACGGACGCAAGCAGCGGGATAGCTTAAGAAAAGCGATAGAGCAGGACGAATCCCGGGAATTGGAAATAAAGGCTGAGCGATACGGTGTTGAGATACCTGTACGGCCAGAGTGGTTTACGACAGAAATTATTATGATTGATTTTGCTACTGTTCCAGAAGGTGCGGATTCCATAACAGAAAAATGGCTTAACGAGACTGGTAGAACGATGGTTGCAAAGCAGATTAGTGAAGCGCGGTTCGCCTACTGGAAGGGATGGGCAGATGTTCTGATCCCAATTTTGGCGTTGATTGTCGCTGCGTTGGCCCTCTTCAAAGACATCATTGTCGAAGTCTTAAAAACTAAAGTCTGAATCTCCGGCATTAACCCTCCAATGGTCAACTCATATCCGCTGACCGATTCAAAGCAATTCTAAACACCAAAGCGGACACAAACGGTTCACGATCGCAATAACTCGCAATTCCTCTTACATGACCTTTCGCTGGAAGAGCGAAACACAATAGGAGTAACAGCAAAGGAAAAGACCGCCATTGCTAACGGTCTTATTCATGTACGGCTGCAGCTTCCCGCCTCGCCGCAAGAAGCTGCGCTGTTGTCAATAACACAAAACGAGTTGGTTCCGAGAACCCTAATCATCCTGAGCGATCGCGGTGACTGTGTAGTTCCCCGTAGTTGTCCATCACGTGCATATCTCCATTGGAAAGGTCCTTGCGCTACTAGAAATGGAGCCGTAGCAGTTTCACCACAACAATCACAAGCAAAATCAAGACAAACAGCTTCACAACCACAAAATCGGCAATCTCAAAAACTCATTCAGTAAATCCAGGATGCGCTGGGAAGAGTCACATCACCCTGAATCTCAGAACAGGATTCCACCAATTCCAGAGGCTAGCTTCGGCCAACCTTTTGGTTTCTCGCTTGCCCAACCACCGCGATCGGTCAAAGAGCAGAATAAAAAAGGGCGTTACCTGTTTCCGGCAACGCCCCTCCAAAGAGCCTCTATTTTCGCTCTGTCTTAACTGTGAAATCTCTTTCGTCCATAGGCTGCCAATGCAATCAAGCCAGTACCAAGTAATACCATTGTGGCTGGTTCGGGATTCTGAGTGGCAGCTAGGCGATTGTTGTAGCCAACTACACCAAGCATTGGGCCATGACGCATCCTCGATATGCTAAACCCGAGGTGTTTACCATTATTGGGGTGTTCGTTCTGCAGATAGCCAACCGCTTCCTGTTGGCTGAAATCCAACAGCTCCAGCTTATTTTGCTGGCCCCGGTTTAATTCTATGTACTGGCTTACCTGAACTGAATCCGCACGAACCGTTGAGCCGCCCACGCCAAGCAAGAAAAAAGCGGCAATGGCGACACTTACGCTTTTAGATCTAGTCGTCATAGTGAATTGTTCCTGTTTCGGGTTTTCTTGCCGGGGGTATAGTTGGAGGCAGCCTTCTGAAAGCAAATTATGTTCCTACCTTCTAGTCGCCATATTTTTAGAGTTTGTGAAGAGCCATGTTATTTTCATCTGAAACTCAGACTAGAATTCTAGACACTGGACGCCAGCGCCGCTTAAATAGTGCTGTGTTTTGATTGATTCTTTGATCACGAACCAAGGCTCCGCCACTGTTCATTTACGGGCATTCGCAGGTGTGAGGCTTCCACTAGACTGGGAGGTCAGCCTCCGGCTGGCCTTTTGATTTTTAGACTGCCCAACAAGAGCGATGGACTCATGGCTCGCTCTGTGTGCCACTTGGCCGCATTCAAGTGAGCCTTGGCCATGCCAAAATTCATTGCGGCGATGTACCTTTGTCTGAAAATAAAGACGATCCACGAAGGCACACGAATTAACATGAACCAAAGAACTTGTTATGAAACAGAGATTGAACTTCATCTTGCTAAACGGCGCGATGGCGTCAGGTAAATCTACTGTCGCCAATCTGCTCCAGAAGAAATTAGACAGGACGGCAATACTTGAAATTGAAGATATTCGCCGGCTTGTTACAGGTGCTGAAGATAATGCTCTGGCGTGGAAAGTTATCTATAGAATGTGCGAGGAATACTTCAAAAGTGGAGTAAATGTATTACTGAAACAAACTGTCGCTTCCACGGATGTTGTCAATAAGTTTTTGCGGCTTGCGAAGCAGTATGATTGCCACATCCTTTTTTACCATTTTCAAGCGCCGCAAGATGAGTTACTAAAGCGTATCAAGCAACGAAGAGCGAATAAGAATGTGTCTGGATCCTTAGTTAGGAGCAATATCCAAAAACATGAAAATATTAATTACCCAACTGCAACCGTTATAAATACACAGAAGATGACGGCCAGCGAGGTTACTAAGCTGATAATGCGAAATCTATAGCGGCGACTCTCTTCAGCTCTGGAGCATCAAATGACACGACCCACGATCTCCCGCATCTCACCGTTCTTCATCGTCGCCAACGTCCCGGCAACGCTCTCTTTTTATCGCGATAAGTTGGGTTTTGAAGTCACGTTTCGAGGCCCAGAGCCGGACGACGAGTTTTTCGGAATCGTCCGCCGCGATGGCGCGATGATCATGTTCAAGCAGCTCGGCGTCATCCAAGACGGCAAAGAAGTAGTCGTCGAACCGATGCCGAACTTCAACCGTAAACCAGCCCTGAGTTGGGATGCTTATGTTGACGTCCCTGATCCTGATGCGTTGGCGGCTGAGTTCGCTGCGCGTGGCGTTCATTTCTCAGTACCTCTAAGAGACAACGACGATGGTCTAAGAGGCTTCTTGATCGAAGACATCGACGGCTACGGTTTATTTTTCGGGCATCTTCGATCGTGAGTATTGTTGTCGCTATGCCTTGATCGCAGATCATTTGAATTTTGGGCACTACTTTTTAACCCTCACTTGCCAACCTCCCCATTTCTGCGCCAATATCTCCAGCCCACATTCCCCAATTAAAGAAAGGTTCTTATGGAACGACGTACTACATCGTGGTTTAGTCCGAATTTACAAACGCAAATGCCGTTGGTGGCTTACGGTCATTCTGGGCCGCCGCTCTTAATGTTTCCTACCGCAGCCGCGGACTATCTCGAATATGAACGTTTTTATCTGGTTGATGCGATCAAGCCGTTTATCGAATCCGGAAGACTCAGGGCCTACTCAATCAACAGCGTAAATCGTTACAGCTTATTGAATGAACAGATGCCTGCCCCGATGAAGGCGGAATTGTTGACTCGTTATGATCGATACATCACAGACGAAGTCTTGCCGCTGATTCGCAAGGATTGTGGGGATGGCGAGAGCCGGCCGATTACCACGGGTGCCAGCCTCGGTGCCTTCCTGGCGGCTAACGAATATTTCAAGCACCCGGATCTATTTCGTGGCGTGATTGCGATGAGTGGTAGCTACGATGTTCGCGCCTATTTAAAAGGTCACTACGACGACAACGTTTACTTCAACAACCCGGTTGACTACCTTTCTGGGCTCAACGATGAATTCTTCCTGCCGATTCTGCGTCGAGCCGATAAGATTTTGATCATGTCGGGACAAGGAAACTACGAAGCTCCTGAACGCAGCCAGGCTCTATCTGACATCCTGAACGCAAAAGGCATCCCCCGCACCCTGGATCTGTGGGGACATGATGTTGATCATGATTGGCCTTGGTGGAGAAAAATGCTGCCTTACGCGCTGGCGAAAATGCTTTAGCAGGGAAAAGATTTATTTGTCATTGGTCATTTGACATTTATCATTTTTACGACCCTCCGGGCACCCGCCAAAGACGAGCGACGGATTTACACCGATCATGCTGATTGAAAGTGTGATCAGGGCAATTCTGGTGGACCCTCTTTGGCGGGTGCCGGAGGGTCGTAAAAATGACAAATGATAAATGTCAAATGACCAATGACAAATAGGCCTTTTTCTTATCCTGGTTCCCCGTCGCCTTTCTTCCCTTTTTTCTTCGCTGGTTCAGCTTCACGAGGTCGTGTTTGTGTTGGTGGGGGAGCTTCAACTTTAGGAGTAGCCGCTTCGGGTTTTGGCTCCTGATGTGTTGCTGGTTCCTCTGTCTTTGGTGGAGGAGGCATTGTTTCCTGCTGCATCTTAGGCTCGGTTACAGTTGTTGCCGGTAATGCTTCGTCTTCTGCCTTTTCAGCATCCTTTTCAAACTCAGCACGTTCAGCTGCTAACTCACGTTGGCGTTGACGGAAGAGTTCCTTCATGTCCTCAGGCATGTTTGGTGCCTTGTCGAAATCTTCCTTTGGTTTGTCTTTCAAATACGTCTTCATGAAATCGATGAACATCGGAAGTGCGCCGTGTCCACCGGTCATATCGTTACCAAGCGGTTTTTTCTTTCCCGGATAACCCATCCAAACACCGGTGACGTATGTCGGTGTGTAACCAATAAACCAGACGTCAGTATGATCGTTTACTGTGCCGGTTTTGCCTGCTAAAGGAACACCAAGAGACTGAGCTGCGGTCGCTGTACCTCCCTGAACAACGCCGCGCATCATCGAAACCATCGTTAACGCAACGTACTCGTTCATTACTTTATAGGTTGTATGTTCCCATTCCTCGAGTGGTCCACCATCGCGATCCAGGACTTTCCGAATCAAGTGTGGCTCAACACGAATTCCTTTGTTTGGAAATGCCGAGTAAGCCGAAACCATTTGATCGAGAGGAACTTCAGTAGCGCCCAACGCGGAAGGCAGATAAGGCGACATCGGAACTTTAATACCGAATCGCCGGACCATTTGCGCACCTGTCTGAATACCAACGGTCTGCAGCAAGTGGACTGCGGGAATATTCATTGACTTCGCTAGCGCAGTCTTCATCGGCATATCTGCACAACCGGTTGACCCATCGTAGTTATGTGGTTGCCAGTCTCCGATGCTAATTGGGGCTCCACTAACTGTCGTGTCAGGTGTCATGCCCCACTCGACGGCGGCTGTGTAGATGAATGGTTTGAAACAAGAACCGGTTTGTCGATACGCCTGGATTGCGTTGTTAAATTTGTTGGTGTAGAAGTCGTAACCACCGATCATTGATACTATCTCGCCGTTCTTCGCGTTGAGGGTCATCATCGCGCCCTGTACAGAAGGAATCTGCGATAACTCAACCTTCAACCGGCGATTCTTTTCATCGACTTCTTTAATCTCAAACTCTGCCAGGTACCCGTTTTTGAACTCGTCTTTAGGTTGTCGTTTGCCCCAACCCATGTCGGCAGCCGTTAATGTTGCTGTGAAATTGCCGAAGCGAATAGATGCCTCATTACGAACACGATCGACTTTCATGATCAATCCCATCAAGTGTCGACCTACTTCGTAATCATTTCCATACCAGTCAGGATGTTTGTAATTCGTGAGTTCTTGTTGGGTTGGGAGCGAGTCGGCGTTGTTGGAAGTTGTTGGAATGATTGTGTAGCTCGAACGCCAGCCCGTGTGTGTGCGATCATAGTTTCGCAAACCTGCACGCAGCACTTCGTATGCACGTTTCTGAGCTTCAACATTAATCGTCGTGTAGACGGACAAACCACCTTGCGCGACACGGGTTGTGTATTTGTCTTCCAATTCCTGCCTAATGGCTTCAACAGGATAATCAAACGGCGTCGACTTATTTGAAGCTTGATAATAAGCAGTATCAGCGAGCTGAATTGGTTTAGCTTTTGCTGCCTCAGCTTCTGCCTGGCTCACAAAACCATTCTTGGCCATTAACTCCAGAACCAGGTCGCGACGCTCTTTCGCCTTAGCTGGATTTGAAGTTGGTGAATACTCACTTGGAGCTTTCGGAATTCCCGCGAGCGTTGCCGCTTCACCGAGCGTCAAATCTTTCGCTTGTTTGCCGAAGTAGGTTTCTGAGCCGGCTTCCATCCCGTAGGCGTTCGCACCAAGAAACATATGGTTCACGTACAGCTCCATAATCTGATTCTTGGTGTAATAGCGTTCGATCTGCAGCGCGAGAATCCATTCGTTGAACTTACGAGTAAAGGTTTGCTCTTTGGAGAGAAACAGGTTCTTTGTTAGCTGTTGAGTTAAGGTTGAACCACCTTCGACTTTGTCGGTAGTTAAAGTTTTCCAGCCTGCACCAACAATACGAATTGGATCGATGCCGATGTGATCGTAGAAGCGTGTGTCCTCAACCGCGAGAACAGCGTTCTTGAGTAGCGGCGGAATTTCGTCGTATTTAAGTGGGATACGTTTCTCGAGTGCGAATTCACCGATTACGGTCTCTCCGTCGTCAGCGTAAACCCGTGTCACTACACTTGGGCGATAGGTTGCGAGTGCGGCGACTTCACTAGCTGCCGGTGAATAGTTCAACTGGTAGGCCGCAATAATCCCCGTCAGGCCGCCTGCAGCCAAAGACAGGAGAATTACGGATGGTAGCCAGAAGCGGCTGAGCAGGGTTCGGCGTTGTTCGGGTGGCGTATTGATGATTGCTTTTGGAGAATACTTAGAAGCCATATATTTAATTTCCCCCACGCTAACATGCCTTGAATCGGCTGAAATGGGCAACGTGGCTACCCACAGCAACGGAGAAAGCCTTAATTTTCGAGGCAAATTATAGCCCAGCTAGCTATTCTCGACTAAAAGCATCTGATGCCGCATTCGGATTTTGGTTTCCGAGGGTTTATAATCCATTTGCTCGCGAAAACGGGGGCGACAGGCTTCGACAGAAACCTGAACGAACGTTGCGATGCATGCCGGGCTCCCTTATGCAGCTCGTAAAAAGCGTAAGGAAACACAACTGCCAATAACGAATTGGCTCTCGCTGCCTAATTAGGCACCGAGCGTCTCGCCGCAAGTTGCTCATACGCGCGGAGTGAGATGTCACTTAGTTGAGCTGGCCTGCTGCTTCGGTCCGTAGCAGCGGGCAAGATAAAGTCGGACTAGCTCTTGTCGAGGTCTTGTCGTTTCACTGACTCGGCAACGAGCGAATTTTTATCTCGATTCGTCGGGATAAAGAAAGAGAAACGACTAAGCATGTAGATTCCTTCGGCGTTGGTTTTTGGATCCGAGTTCAATTCTCGGCGCCTCCACCAAAAAGATCACAGATCTCAAATTGCAGATCTCAGATCGAAGAGCCTCACGTTAAACTGTAGGACATTAAAATGGTTACTACGACTCATTTGATGACTGCTGAAGAGCTATTCCGTTTACCTGACGACGGACTTCGGCATGAACTTGTAAAAGGCGAACTCCTCACGATGTCTCCACCAGCTGAAAGACATGGCGCTGTAACCGCAAAGCTGACGATCCTTTTGGGCCAGCACGTCATAGCAAACAATTTGGGAACAATCTATGCTGGGGATACCGGATTCAAAGTTGAAAGTGATCCGGATACGGTTTTGGCTTCCGACATTGCTTTCATTCAGCGAGAAAGAGTAGGCACGATTTCTGACTCTTATCGCTTCGAAGCTCCCGACCTGGTAATTGAGGTCCTCTCACCAGGAGATCTACGTGGTGAAGTCGAACGGAAAACCGCCCGCTGGTTGTCGTTGGGCGCGCTGGTGGTTTGGTTGGTCAATGCCCGAAAGCGAACGGTGGAGGTTTGT
>JBKPQV010000281.1:0-5828 GCA_046734235.1 Acidobacteriota bacterium | reverse complement strand
ATACATAGCCAACACAGTGCTGATTGCGATTGAGAAGTCTTCCAGGATCAATGAGTCAACCTGGACTACCTGGAAAACTTATTACCTGTGGACTTCGATAACCTATTTCGCGGGTGCGTCTGCAGCCGGAATCATTGCAATCCTGATGACAACCTACGGTTTTTACTCGGTTGTTGCGACAGTTCCAATCATCCTCATCATATGTTTTACGTACCAAACCTACTTGAAAAATATTGAAGTTTCAGTTGCTCAAACAGAAGCAGCGCGACTGCATGTTGAAGAGCTTTCCGGCTACATCAATGAATTAAGACGATCTGAAGAAGAACGGGGTCAACTCCTAATTCGTGCCGAGCGCGCGCGTGAAGATGCAGAAGCCGCAAACAGGATGAAGGATGAGTTTCTCGCGACGCTGTCTCACGAGTTGCGAACTCCATTGACATCACTCTTGGGTTGGGCGAGTGTGCTACGGGAAGCGAGTCGTGACGAAGCGCTCTTAGATCAAGGTCTCGAAGCCATCGACCGAAATGCTCGAGTCCAGGCGCAACTCATTGACGACTTGCTCGATGTCTCGCGAATCGTTTCAGGTAAGTTGAATCTTGACGTCAGGCCTTTGAATCTAGCTTCGGTCATACGAACTTCAATCAATGTTGTCCGTCCGGCTGCTGATGCAAAAGGAATTTTGCTGGAGTATTTTGCTCAACCAGGTTTGGGAGCGATTTCTGGCGACTCTGCAAGGATGCAACAGATCGTCTGGAACCTTCTTTCCAACGCGGTGAAATTCACTCCGCGGGGAGGAAATATTTATGTTCGTCTCGTACAGGACGGTTCGAACGCAAAACTAACCATCCAGGACACAGGAAGTGGAATTGATCAGGAGTTCTTGCCGCGTGTATTTGATCGCTTTCGACAGGCCGATAGTTCAACTACGAGGAGCGTGGGTGGCCTCGGTTTGGGATTGGCAATAGTGCGTCATCTGGTTGAACTCCATGGCGGAACTATTTCGGCCGAAAGCGAAGGACCAGGCAAAGGCGCGACATTCTCTGTAACCTTTCCTCTGATTGCGGAACGATCGGAATCGAACACGGCCCTTAGCGGTGAATATCTGGCTTCGGATTTTCAGTGGCTAGGCGGTCTGCGTGTGTTGTTGGTAGACGACGAACCTGAGGCGCGTCGAATACTCAGTACTGTAATTGCACGTCGCGGTGCTGAAGTAAAAACGTGTGACTGCGCGCGCGACGCACTAGAGGTACTGAGTGGGTGGCGCCCCGATGTATTGATCAGCGACCTCGCGATGCCAGAAGATGATGGTTACAGTTTTATTGAGAAGGTCCGCTCATTACCCGTTGATAGTGGTGGCGATATTCCCGCGGCGGCACTTTCGGCTTATGCAAGAGATGAAGATCGAAAACGAGCTTTGGCTGCTGGATATCAAATGCACGTTGCCAAGCCAGTAAGTTCAGGCCAATTGGCGACGATGATCGCTACCCTGGCGCGCCGGCATGTATAGCTTTCTAACTTCTCTACTTCATAGGGACTACTCGTCACTAGGAAAAACTTAACCACAAAGGCTCGAAGTCACAAAGACACAAATTCCATATCTCGGCAAAGAGTCTTTGTGTCTTTGTGTCTTCGCGGCTTGGTGGTTAAGGTCTCTAGTCCACTCGTGTCGCGACCTCCGCTGGACTTACAAGTTGACCCAAACCATAATCTCGCCGACATACAAACCCTTCGCATGTATGGAAGCTTGAGATAGATGAAGAAATCATTGGTAGGTATTGGAATAGTCGGGACCGGGTTTGCCCGGACTACGCAAATCCCGGGTTTTCGCGATTGTATGGGCGCCAAAGTGGTGGCTATTGCCAGCCGGCATCGCGAACGCGCTGAAGCTGTAGCCAAGGAATTTGGTATTGAAACCGTCTGTGATGATTGGCATCAACTTGTCGCTCACAGAGACGTGGATCTGGTCAGTATTGTTACGCCACCATCAACGCACATGGAGATAGCGCTCGCTGCTTTAGAGCATCGAAAAGCAGTCTTGTGTGAAAAACCGATGGCCCTCAATGCTGAACAAACCGCGAGGATGGTTGAAGAGGCCAACGCGGCCGGAGTTCTGGCACTTATCGATCATGAGCTTCGTTTCCTGAACAGTCGCCGCACAATGCGAGCGATGTTACAGAATGGAGCCATTGGTCAGGTGCGTCATTGTAATTATCTCTTCCGCTCGGATTATCGAGGTGTTTTGGATAGACAGTGGGATTGGTGGTCCGACTCCTCGATGGGAGGCGGAACTCTAGGCGCTATCGGGTCTCATGCGATCGACTCATTTCGTTGGTTCTTGGGAACGGAAGTCACGAAGGTGTTGGCGATGTTATCGACGCATATCAAGCAACGCCCGGAAAAATCAAACTCCTCCAGCAGTCGTGCCGTTACATCTGATGATGAAGCGAAGATATTGTTCCGTTTTGCTAATGGACCAAACAATATCGAAACCACGGGTGCGGCCTCATTATCCGTTGTTGAGTCTGGCAAATACGAAAACCGTTTGGAAGTTTATGGAACGACTGGTGCACTTATGGTTGAAGAAACCGGCGAGCTATGGCATTCACCGGTTGGTTCCGGAACTTGGCGGCCAGTTGCGATAGATCAGGATCACATGGCCCATGGTATGCGTGAGAGCAGTTGGTCGAGAGGATTCACGGCATTCTCCGGTGCAATTGTTGAAGCGATGCATTCAGGCAAGACCACCGTAAGAGATGCGGCAAGTTTCGAAGATGGCCATCGGATACAGCTAGCTCTCGACGCTGCGCGCGCTTCCAACGAAAGCGGCTGTTGGGTAAACGTAGAACTTTGAGCTTTGTGCTTCTATGAGACGAAATCCCCCACACGGCAGTATGGGGATTGCTCATGGATTGTTCATACTCAACCTACAGTCAGCTTTCTAACCGGGATTCTCAAAATACCACCAACCGCAGTTGGTGGATTGTTCATACTCAACCTACAGTCAGTTTTCTAACCGGGATTCTCAAAATACCACCAACCGCAGTTGGTGGATTGTTCATACGCGAACTAGTTTGCATAATCTGGATCGAAGCGACGAGATTCTAAGAGCTACAATTGCCTGCATGATTTCTTTTGCGACGGCGTATGAACGATCCACCAACTGCGGTTGGTGGTATTTGGAACTCTTTCTTAGAAGCCGACTGTAGGTTGGGTATGAACGATCCACCAACTGCGGTTGGTGGTATTTTGAGAATCCTGCTTTTGCGAGCGCAATAGTACGTTGCAAATATGCCCACCGAGTACAAAGTACAAAAAACAAAGCACAAGCGAGAGCCTATCCGTGTCGGTGTCGACACTGGCGGCACTTTTACGGATTTTGTTTTTGAGAACAAGCACCAACTTCAACTTTTCAAAGTCCCTTCAACTCCAGCTGATCCATCCCAGGCGATCCACTCAGGCCTACAACGAATCTGTGAACAATTAAGTCTCGCCTTGACAGACCTCGAGGTCGTGCATGGCACAACTGTGGGAACGAATGCTTTATTACAACGACGCGGTGCCCGCACGGCATTGATCACAACAAAGGGCTTTGAAGACGTGTTGGCGATTGGCAGACAGGCGCGGCCTGAACTCTACAATCTGTTTGCAGAAAAACCTCCACCGCTTGTCGAAGGTGAGTTGCGACTTGGAGTAGGAGAGCGGGTTGTTGCTTCGGGCGAGGTTATTGAACCTCTAACCGATCAAGAATTGGCAAGGCTGATCGAAAGAGTAACCCAAGCTCGACCCGAATCAATTGCTATCTCTTTGTTGTTTTCGTTTCTGCATCCCGACCACGAGGAACGTATTGCTTCAGCGTTGAGTTTGTTGTCAGTCCCGCTATCCATATCGAGCCGGATTCTTCCTGAGTATCGCGAATACGAAAGAACTTCGACGGTTGTAATAAATGCTTACTTGCAGCCGTTGATGGGTCGTTACCTGAGACGATTATCGGAATCTCCAGATCAAAAGGCGAAGCTCTCTCTTCGAGTCATGCAATCCTCGGGTGGTAGCATTTCAGCAGACCTTGCAGCAGTGGAACCAGTCCGAACGATTTTATCGGGACCTTCGGGTGGCGTCGTCGGGGCATTGCGCGCCGCCAGCACGGCTGGGTTTGAAAACATCATCACGTTCGACATGGGAGGTACATCTACAGACGTTGCCCTTTGCGATGGTGGCTCGATACGCACGACTAACGAAGCTGTGGTTGCAGGCCTTCCGGTAGCTGTCTCGGTGATGGATATTCACACGGTAGGAGCTGGAGGCGGTTCAATCGCAAGAGTTGATGTGGGAGGTTCGTTGCGAGTTGGTCCTGAGTCGGCAGGAGCAGATCCTGGCCCAGCTTGTTATGGTCGATCCGAGCTGCCGACTGTTACAGATGCCCACGTTGTGTTAGGCCACTTTGGATCCATGGGATTGCTTGGAGGCGAGTTTCGCCTGGACGAGAAGCGCGCACTCAAAGCGATCACGAATCTGGCGGCTGACTTGAGTAAAGTTTCAGGAACACGTTGCAGCGTCAGTCAGGCTGCGGAAGGCGTTATCTCGGTGGCTAACACCAACATGGAACGCGCGCTCCGGCATATTTCGGTGGAACGCGGTCACGATCCGCGACAGTTCACCTTGTTACCATTTGGTGGTGCCGGAGGATTACACGCTATTGAATTGGCGCGGGCTCTGCGAATTCCATCGGTTATTGTGCCAACTTCTCCCGGAGCTTTGTCAGCGGTGGGAGTGTTAGTAGCTCATGTAATTAAAGATCAAAGCCGAACAGTAATGTTGCCTTGTGATGCGCAGTCTCTGAAGAAACTTCCCGCAGTTTTTAGGGAAATGGAAACTGAAGCGAAGGCTATTCTGCGTTTCGAAGGGTTTAGCGATAAACAGCAGCGCCATGAACGTTCGCTGGCGATGAGGTATCGTGGGCAGTCATTTGAACTGGAAGTAAGGCAAACGTCGGGTGATCTGTCCTCGGCATTTCACCGAGTTCATCATGATCGTTATGGTTATTCGCAAGAGCAAAGTGAGGTCGAAATTGTAAGTGCTCGATTGCGATCTTCAGGAATCGTGCGAAGGCTGAAAGCGAACGCCACTGCCCTGGGACCACGGAAACAAGTGAGACCTCATAAGGTGGTAACGGCTTATCTTTCCGGCAAGCGCGCACAAGTTGGTGTTTACCAGCGTGAAGAACTAAAGCCGGGAGCAAGATTACAAACACCGTGCATCGTTGCGGAATATTCAGCTACGACTTTAATACCAGGAGACGTAAAGTCTGAGCTTGATCGTTTTGGCAATTTGTTAATGAGAATCGGTGCTAAGGTTTAAATAGGTCTTATAGGTCCTATTGGTCCTATCAAAGCAGAAATGAAATTCGATCCCACGACGCTTGAAATTTATCGCGCCCTCTTCACCTCTGTTGCTGAAGAGATGGGCATTGCTTTGCGCCGCACCGCGTTCTCACCAAATATCAAAGAGCGACGCGATTATTCGTGTGCCGTCTTTGACGCAAAAGGAAACGTCATTGCCCAGGGCGATCATATGCCGGTCCATCTCGGTTCAATGCCTATGGCTGTAGCTGCAGCGCTCAACGAGGTCGAAATCCTGCCAGGCGACGTTGTGGCTCTCAATGATCCCTTCGCGGGAGGCACTCACTTGCCCGATGTGACTTTGGTTGCAGGGGTCTGGAAGCGCGACGGGGCGACGGGGCGACGGGGCGAAAGGGCGAGGGAGCGAGTGGGCGAAAGGGCGACGGGGCGACGGGGCGAGATGGCGATGGGGAGAAGGGGCGAGGGGGCGAG
>JBKPQV010000280.1:0-11878 GCA_046734235.1 Acidobacteriota bacterium | reverse complement strand
GCCTCAAACTCAGAGATTGTGATTCCACTGTTTGATGGCGAGAGAGTATTAGGGGTATTTGATGTTGACAGTCCGACGTTAAAGAGGTTTGACGATCGAGATGCCGAAGGATTGAATGAGTTGGTCACGGTGCTGGTGGCTCATGAAGAAGGATTGGAAGGTTAGGCAGAAGAAATAAGTCCTATAGGTCCCCTTGGTCGCATTTTGGTCAGGCAATGTTAACGATTCGCAAATCAAACGAACGCGGGCATTTCAACCATGGTTGGTTGAACACGTATCACACATTTTCCTTCGATCAATACTACGACCCACGCTACATGAATTTTAGAAGCCTGCGCGTAATCAACGAAGACTTTGTCGCGGCCGGGCGTGGCTTTCCGTTTCACGGCCACCGCGATATGGAGATCATCACCTACATCCTCGATGGAGCTCTAGAACACGAAGATAGTATGGGTAACGGATCTGTCATCCGTCCGGGAGATGTCCAACGCATGAGCGCGGGTACGGGCGTGCGACACAGTGAAAAAAATCCGTCCACAGAAGAACGAGTTCACCTGCTACAGATTTGGATAATTCCGGAAACTGAAAATCTGGAACCTGAGTACGAACAAAAGGCTTTTTCGGAGGACGAGCGCCGCCACCGACTCAAATTGATTGCATCAACTGATGGTCGCGAAGGCTCTGTCACAGTGCATCAGGATGTGAATTTGTTCGCTTCGATAATCGAGAAAGGCCAATCTGTTGAACACTCGATGAGTCCGACTCGTTATGGTTGGCTTCAGGTCGCTCGTGGTGCGGTAACAGTAAATGGCGAGCAAGCCAACCAGGGTGACGGCGTAGTGATTGTCGCTGAAACGGAATTATCAATCAGCGCTGATGAATCGGCAGAGGTCTTATTATTCGATCTGGCCTAACAAATATTTCAGATTTCAGATTGCAAATTTCAGATTGCATACCTCAGGGCCTCAGGAAATCTGAATCTGAAATCGGCGATCTGAAAATCCCTGGAATCGATGGCCACAGCCCAGCCAACCTTTAACAACACAATTACCGCTGATGAACCACGAAGTTGGCGCGCACTAATGTTGCTCGCTGTCGCCGAACTCTTTGGTATGTCGTTGTGGTTCAGCGGCTCAGCTGTGGTTCCGGCTCTCACGAAGGAATGGCACCTCACGGAATGGCAGGTAAGCTGGATCGCAATTGCAGTTCAGCTTGGCTTTGTAGCGGGTACGCTGATCAGTGCCGTACTAAATCTCTCCGACATTCTTAGCGCCAGACATTTGTTTGCGGTGTCGGGTGTATTAGGTGCGCTAGCAAATGCCAGTTTCGGACTTTACTCACAGACTTCTACATCAGCAATTGCACTACGCTTTCTAACCGGTGTTTTCCTTGCAGGAGTGTATCCACCCGGTATGAAAGTAATGGCCACATGGTTTCGCCAGCGACGTGGCATGGCGTTGGGTGTACTCGTTGGCGCACTAACCATGGGCAAAGCAACACCGTATTTGGTGAATGCAGTGGGAAGTGCCAATTGGCGGACAAACGTTCTGTTCGTTTCGATCCTCTCGGTGCTTGGCTCCGTCATCGTATTGCTCTTTGTCTCAGATGGGCCATATGCGCTACCCCGAGCTACGTTTGACCTGCGACAAGTAACTCGCATCTTCAGCAATCGAGGAGTGAGGCTGGCGAGTTTTGGTTATTTTGGTCACATGTGGGAACTGTACGGAATGTGGATTTGGATTCCGGTGATGATGCGAGCGAGCTTTGCACTATCTGGTGGTGATCCCAAATTTGCTGAGGTAGGGTCGTTCTTAATTATTGGATCCGGTGCGATAGGTTGCGTGATTGCAGGTCTGCTTGCAGATCGTGTCGGGAGGACGATTGTCACTTCATGGGCCATGGCAATCAGCGGAACTTGTTGTTTGGTTGTTGGATTTCTTTACGGTGGTAATGAGTATTTGTTGCTCGTAATTGCGGCGATTTGGGGAGCTAGCGTCGTAGCGGATTCCGCGCAGTTCTCTTCGTGCATTACCGAACTGGGAGATCAGCAATACATTGGAACCGCGCTGACTCTGCAGATGTGTTTAGGCTTTCTATTGACAAACGTTTCAATTGAATTGATCCCCAGAGTTGTCAACGTTATTGGCTGGCGATATGCATTCATCACACTTGCACCTGGTCCAATTCTGGGTGTTATTTTCATGATGCGCTTGCGGCAACTGCCGGAAGCTGTTCAGATTGCGCACGGGAAAAGGTGAGGCCTTGGTCTTAGGACTTTGGTCTTGGGTCTTTGAAAGACCCAAAACCAAACCAAAGCCCCAAGGACCAAACCCCCAACCCCCAACCCCCAAGCCCCAAGACCCAAGACCCAAGACCCAAAGCCCCTTGCCAAACTTCGATTTCCTACGCTAGTCTCCTCGCATGTTACTCCTCTACCGCAAAAACTGAGATAGCACTGACTTAATTCCGGTTGCGAACCACTCTACTGGGCAATCGGGATTGGTCGGTATCGTTTGTAGCGCCGCTGCAATCGTTACTAGTGTGCATTCAGGCAATCAATCTTTTCCCAAACAACTAAAAACGTTTTTCAAGTGGAATAGCTTTAGCTATTCGCTTTCGAGGTCAACATGCAACAACCAGCTATCTATGTTCGCAATCTCCGGAAGTGCTTTCGGAAACGAAACGGTTTTCGTAAGGCTTCGGAACTTTGGGCGCTCGACGATGTTTCTTTTAGCGTCGCTGAAGGAGAAACCTACGGTTTGTTAGGTCCAAATGGTTCGGGTAAGTCGAGCCTCATTCGGATTCTCTCGACGTTGCTTATTGCAGACAGCGGCGAAGTCAAAATGCAGGGATTTTCTTTGCCCGAACAGCAGGAACAAGTGCGACGGATCATAGGTCGTGTCAGTGTCGATGCGGCTTTCTACAAAAAACTCTCTGCTCGCGAGAACCTGCTTTACACAGCTCTACTGTACGGACAGAAAGCACGTGAGGCTGAAAAGCGCGCGATGGAAATTCTCGAGAAGTTGGGTATGGAAAATTCGAAGTTTTCCACGCCACTCGAAGAGATGAGTCGCGGCATGCAACAAAAGATCAGCATTGCGCGGGCGCTGGTCTTGAATCCGCCGTTACTGCTTCTTGATGAACCGACCACCGGTTTGGATCCAAAAAGCAGGCGCGATGTGCAGACATTCCTTGAAGGGCTTAAGCAGCGCGAAGGCACAACGATTCTTTTGACGACACACGACATGGCTGAGGCCCAGCGCCTCTGCGCGCGTATCGGATTCTTAGCGCACGGAAAGCTGGTTGCCGAAGGCACTGCCGAAGATCTGATCAAAAGAGCGAATGCTCAGACCCTTGATGATGCTTTTATCAAATTAACAGGCGAAGACTTGCTGGATGAAGAATTAGTCGCCGTGGAGGATTAAGAATGGAAACTACAATGCGGCAAACGTGGGCCTTTCTCTTTAGAGGCTACCACCTTACCCGCCGTTATATAGGTTGGGTAATCGTCTTCAACTTTTACGCGCTCGTCACATCTGCAACGGTAGCTCTGATCGGTGTTGCGGCAAACAATTATCAGCTTACGTTGACACTCGTGGTGGGCGCGCTTCTTTGGAATTTCCTGTCGTATCTCTACAACGAGATCGCGATGTCGATTGCCTACGAGCGTTGGGAAGGAACCCTTGAATACACGTTCATGGCCCCCGTTTCTCGTCTCATTCACTTGTTCGGGGTAAGTTTGTATTCCCTGATTAATAGCATCATCACCAGTTTGATCGTGCTGACGGGACTTCTGGCTTTCACAAATCTAACTTTACGTGGCGCGAACCTACTGGGTGTGATTGTGGTTTTGGCAGTGAGCACCATGGCATTTGTTGGCTTGGGTCTCATCGCCGCTGTGTTTCCCGTGATGAGTGCTGAACGAGGTGCGGAGGCGACCCACATCTTTCAGGGCTCGCTTCTGTTGGTTTCGGGCGTTTATTATCCCATCGAAGTTTTACCCAAATGGATGCAGCCATTCTCTGCACTTTCTCCGGCAACCTACACGTTGTCCGCTTGCAGAAAGTTGTTTGGGGTTGGCATTAGTGGCTCAACCGAAAATCAACTCGCTGGAGTTCCGTTAGCGGATGTCTCGCACGAGCTAATAATTTTGGCTTTGATGGGAGCAGTATTGTTGCCGTTTGGACTCTGGGTGTTTCTAAAAGTTGAAGCATGGGCCAAGAGGGCAGGGAAGCTAAAGAGAACAGGATGAATCATTGTCAGTGAACGAAAAATCGAAAGCACGAAAACCCGGGACCGGCAGCGCAAAAAAAGGAGTAGAAGCCACCGAGGATCTTAGGCAACGGACACGCGAAATCATTCGCAAACTAAAGCGAGCCTACCCGGGAGCAAAATGCTCGCTTAATCACTCAAACGCGTTTGAGCTGTTGATTGCCACAATCCTTTCGGCTCAGTGCACGGATGAGCGGGTGAATCTCGTTACCGCCGATCTCTTTCGCAAGTACCGAAAGCCGGAGGATTACTTGAAAGTGCCGCCTCGTGAGTTGGAGAAAGATATCCAGTCGACAGGTTTCTTCCGCAACAAAACTAAATCAATTCAGGGCACTACCAAAGTTCTTACTGAGACCTATGGTGGTGAAGTACCCAGGACAATGGAAGAGTTGTTAGAACTCCCTGGTGTCGCGCGCAAGACCGCGAACGTAGTTCTGGGAAATGCTTTTGACATCAAGTCAGGGGTAGTCGTTGACACTCATGTGACCCGGTTGTCTCATCGACTCGGGCTTTCTCAAGAAAAGACAGCAGAAAAGATTGAGAAGGACCTGGCGGAAATTGTGCCCAGGAAAGACTGGGTGATTTTCCCTCACCTTTTCATCTATCACGGACGCAAGATCTGCAAGGCACGAAATCCCCAATGTGCGGAGTGTCAGGTGGAGAAACTTTGTCCCTCATCGTTCTTGAAAACCGGAGTTCCACCTGGTATGTAGCCGGGAATCTACAACACGGCGTAATGAGATCCGTATCCTTGAAAACTATTTTGACTACTTTCACAAAAAGACCCACTTCCTCTGCCACAAAAGGCCTTCACGTGGTGTGATCGATTCAACAGGAATCAAAGTCGCGAATTTAGAAGGAGGCTTCCCGTGAGAAAGTCATCGTTGACATTTCTAACTCTACTGATCGTGTTGTTCGCATCCCCCACGTTACCTCGGATAAGTGGCCAGACCGCCGGTGAGCAAAGCGCAAAGCCCGCTCAACTGAAAATTGGCGTTGAACGACCTAACCTCTCCTTTCGTCTTCTTTCAGGTGAAAAAGATCCAACCTGGAAGTCTCTTGAGGGAAAAGTGGTCGTCCTGGATTTTTGGGCGACGTGGTGTTCGCCCTGCATCGATTCCATTCCCAAACTGAATGCCTTGCACAAGCAATTCGAAGGGCAGAAAGTAGCGTTCTTTTCAGTTACGTATGAACCTGGACCTTATGTTCGCGAGTTTATGAAAGATCATCCCATTGAATCTGACATAGGATTGGACGATTCGATGGCTACCTTCAAGACCTTTATGGCCTGGGGTATTCCAGTGATCTTCATATTCAACGATCAAGGGAAGCTCGTCGCATCAGTACACCCGAAGAACTTAAACGCAGACGTGCTAAACGCCGCACTGCGCGGTGAAATCCCTCAGGTTGAGCAGGCATCACCCTGGCATGATCCAGCTAGAGCTGAAGCCTATTTCACAAAACTACAAAAAGAACTTCAGGAAAAATACAAACAGTAAGGAATCGGAATAGGACCTAGGAGACCAATAAGACCTATTTATTGGTCCCATCGGTCCTATTTGTCTTATTCCTATTAAATCTTTTCACACTGAGACCTCTTTCGCTGACGAGCCTCTATTAGTCAGAGCCCTCAACTGGCGTGTCGGACACGAGGCGGCTAGAATGACCCCGCTCCACTAATCTCTGACTGGATGTTCCGAGCTAGTATGCCGGTAGCCCCTCGTTACTCTGGAAGTGTCCCTAAGTCTCCAGGGGCCGACGTTCGTCTGATATCCCACGCTATTCAAACTCGCGGGAAAGGATGCTACGCCTGAGTGAGCTACCGATTCCCCTGGCACCGGTTGACCGACGACCAGTTACTTGACCTCCGAATCTGCGATTTACCAATCAAGATCAAGGGGTCATTTCTAGAACCTCACATCAAGCGCCTCTATAGCGAACTAAACAATCGTGCCATTCGCTTCAAACCACACGTGTGGCTGTCTGAAGAATGGTTCTCGCCGGATGGAGTGCCCGGCATCGCGATACCGTTCTACCTCGCTCATCCGCGATTGATGAAATTGGAACGTAAGCAGATGCTGGAGGTTGAGGGCGGAAGCGACACTGAGTGCATGCGAATTCTGCGGCACGAGGCGGGGCACGCACTCGATACCGCCTTTCGTTTGCACTTCAAAAGACAACACCGAGAGCTGTTTGGGTCTTTTGCACAACCCTACCCGGATTTTTATAAGCCAAAACCCAAGAGCCGCAAGTTTGTTTTGCACCTTCCCGCATGGTATGCGCAAGCACACCCGGCGGAAGACTTTGCAGAAACCTTTGCCGTGTGGTTGATGCCACGTTCCCAATGGCGACGACGTTATAAGGGTTGGCCCGCTTTGCGCAAACTTGAGTATCTCGATGAATTGATGCAGAACATCGCCGGTCAGAAGCCGCGAAACAGGACGCGCACCAAGGTAGATCCATTATCCGCTTTGCGAATCACGTTGCGAGAACATTACCGGAGAAAACGTGAGCGTTACGACTTCGAATGGCCTGCCGTTTACGATCGCGACTTGTATCGAATCTTCTCTGACGAACCTCAACTTCGTTCACGCCCGAGTGCTGCAAGTTTTATTCGTAAGGTTCGTCGCGAGGTGCGTCAAATCGTTGCTGAAGGGACAGGCGTCCATCAATACACAATCGATCACGTGCTGCAAAACATGATCGATCGCTGCAAAGAATTAAAACTTCAGGTGTCTACACCTTCACGAGAAGCACGTCGTCGTGTAATGATAGTGTTGACAGTGCAAGTAATGAACGTGCTCCATTCAGGTTATCACCGTATCGCGGTATGACGTTTGAGCCACGAAAGAAACTTCGCATTATCGTTCTCGTCCACGAAGACCTCGTGCCTCCCGACTCATTAAAAGATCTCTCTGACAAAGAAAAGCTGGAAGTCAAAACTGAATTTGATGTGATCTCCACCTTGAAAAGGATGGGCCACGATGTTTATCCAGTTGGTCTTTACAACCAGCTCAACGTGATCGGCAACGCGTTGTTAGAACACAAACCTCATATAGCTTTCAATCTGCTCGAAGAGTTTCACGGCTACCCACTCTACGATCAACACGTCGTTAGTTATCTGGAATTGATGAAGCAGCCATACACGGGTTGTAATCCTCGCGGTATGACGCTGGCGCACGACAAGGCGCTGACGAAAATGATTCTTTCGTACCATCGCATACCGGTTCCGAACTTCGCTGTGTTCCCGATGAACAGGAAAGTTCGGCGCCCGAAGCGTTTGAAGTTTCCGTTGTTGGTTAAATCAATAAGTGAAGAAGGCTCGGTTGGTATTGCGCAGGCTTCAATAGTCCACGACGACGAAAAGCTGGCCCAGCGGGTAGAGTTCATTCATACGAAGAACAAAACTGCGGCAATTGCTGAAGAATACATAAAAGGTCGCGAGATCTACGTTGGAGTGATTGGTAATACGAATATTCAAACTTACGCCCCGTGGGAGTTAGTCATGGAAAAACTACCCGAAGGCGCCGAAAACATTGCGACTCTAAAGGTCAAGTGGGATCCCGCATACCAGGAGAAAGTGGGAGTAGCCACTCGAGCAGCTGACTTGACGCCGGATCAAATTAAGATGCTGGAGAGGCTTTCGAAGCGTATTTATCGCTATATGTTTTTGAGTGGATACGCGCGCCTTGATTATCGAATGACAGACGAGGGGGTGTTCTATCTACTTGAAGCCAATCCTAATCCGCAAATCGCTCACAAAGAAGATTTCGCCGATTCGGCGGAGTACAGTGGAGTTCCTTACGATCAGCTACTACAGAAAATCATCACTGTTGGTTTGAATTACGCAGGCCAGAGAACGTAAGACAATTGCAATATTCCTCTTCGGAAGTCCCACCGCATTAAGAATCTAAAATAGACATACAACATTATGTAAGTTTAGGAGTTGTTGCCCCATGACTCTCGCTATCACTCTGCTTTTTACGTTCACCCTTTATCGAAAAGTCGTGCTTAACCTGCGCTAAGAGCTCACTGCCGAGTGCACAACGCAGTAGGCAGTGAGTAGCAGAGCGGAGCCTTGCTCAAACGGCCGCTCGTCTAGATTGAGCCCAATTTCTTTCAGATTGACCGCGAAGTGTCCCCAGATAACACACTGGACCGAATCCGCTAGCAAATTCCTGCTGTGAAAAAAAGGTTTCGTGACCTCTTTCAGTCCGATCCATGGCATGGTCCATTGTTTCGTCACGAAACAGTCACATTGGTTCTTGAAGGCTACTCCATCAGTCGCTAAGATGCCTGTGCATTTCAGCGGTGCTCCCCTCACTTAGAAATAAAAAAAAGTTGGAAATTAACGAAGGAGAAGGTACTTCCCCGTTTATGGCGTTTCGCAAACTATTCCCTCGAGTGTTGGTTAGCTGCCTGGCTGTCGGAGTTCTTTCGACGAGCGCGCTAGCTCAAACTCGACCAAAGCAAGTAACGACCCCGGCTGATCCCAACGACATTTCATGCTCAATTGATGACCCTGCATTTATAGCTTCAACAGCCGCGTCGGAAGCAAAGCCAGCTTGGGAAACCAAACCTGCGAAGCCGGTCATCAATGTCGCTCCGAGTGTAGGTTCCACGACTGCAAGCATACCGAAGCTACAACCCATGTTGCTCTCGGCTATCGGTGAACGACTGGGTTCGCCATACCATTGGGGATCAACTGGACCACGTGCTTATGATTGCTCAGGGTTTGTGTGGAGCATCTTTCAATCAATCGGTGTTGATTTTGAACGCGGCAGTGCCCGAACACTCTATTCAATGTTTACCGCACCTGCGCCAGAAGATCAGTACAAGTTTGGCACGCTTGTGTTCTTCAATGGGTTGAAACACGTTGGCGTAGTCGCGGATGAAAAGGGCTTTTATCATGCGTCGCGGCATAACGGCGTTGTCTATGCTCCGTTCGAGGGCTACTGGGGTAAACACATAACCGGATTCCGTCGCGTACCACTGCCCTTAGGACAGATTACTGATTAGAGTTGGTTGAAGAAATGCGAAAAGGCCGTTACCCGGTTGGGTGGCGGCCTTTTTCTTTGTGTTTAGCTTTTGAACTTCGGTTGATCATTTTCCATATATCATCTTGACATTTCTCAGTTGTCATTTCAGAACATTCTCGCTGCCACTTGGGAACAGGAGCGGAGCTACTGAGTAATCACACAAAGAAGCTATAGCGTTTAGCTGTCTAGCGCGCAGTCGCTGCGCTCCTTGTTCCGTAATGGCCATGGGCACATCCAAAAATGACAAGTGAGAAATGTCAAATGATATATGGAAAATGGTCTGACCAAAGACCAAAGAGGAAATCCCAGAACCTAGTCCTTATTCGGCGGCGGCATAAAGCCCGCACGATGAGAATCTTCTTTTGCCTCCCAGACAACCACTACCTTGTCGATTGCGATGTAACAACTTTTCCCCTCTACATCCCGCAGGTGAAGAACTCCCGACTCCACTTTGATTACATCACCGCGCAAACTTGCCGACCCGCCACAGTAAACATCGATCTTTTTCCCGATAAAACGCGATAAGAAGCTTTCCATTGATTAGACCTTTCACTTCCGAGCAATTTCACTGAGGCTCCGGGGGCGCCTCAGGAAAAAGATTTAACACAACCTGTCAAAATTGACACTATCAGGTTGCAGGGTAGTCCACCATAATGAGGGCGAAAATCGTCCTTTGCGCGCCGATCGTAAGGAAAATAGAGGGCCTGAACAACAGATTCAGGCACAATTAGCTTCGAAACTCCACTAATCAAGAGGACAACCCCGATGGCCAGTCCCAACCAAGGCCAATCCTCCGTTGGCTTGGGCCAAGTTTCCGAATCCACAGAAGCATTGTGGTCCGAGGCGGCACTGCGTCTGGTTTTTGAAAGGTCCCCTGATGCGATTCTATTAATTGATTGTGGCCGACTCCTCGACTGCAACTCAGCCGCTGCTGAAATGCTTCGTTACGACACCAAAGAGGAGGTGTTGGCAAAATCACCCGCTGAGTTCCTCCCGGATATCTACCCTGACAGTGCTGCATTAACAACTGACGCGTTAGGAATGCTTGAGACTGCGAAGGAAACAGGAAGCCATCGGTTTGAAGGAACTGGTCGACGCTCTGATCACTCTGAGTTTCCGTTAGAGATATTGCTGACTTCAATACCAATTAAGGATCGAGAGATCATTCACGTGGTCCTGCGTGACATCAGTCGTCGCAAAGAAGCAGAAAAAGAACTAATCCAATCTCGCGAGAAACTTCTTGGTCAAACTGAAGTATTAACATCAATCCTTCATCACATAGGCGATGCAGTGATCGTCGCCGACAAAAACTACAAGTTTCTGACTTTCAATTCGGCGGCTGAAAGAATGTTTGGTACGGAAGCCAGCGAAACTGAAGCGGAAGGTTGGGCCCGCAATTATGGACTTTACCTTCCAGATAAGGAAACGACTTTTCCGGAAGATCAGCTTCCACTTGCTCGCGCACTCCGGGGGGAAGAAGTTGATGACGTCGAAATGTTTGTGAAGCATGACAAAGCACCCGACGGCGTCTGGATTCGCGTGAACGGAAGACCGCTGCGCGATAGCACTGGAGAGTTGTCGGGAGGAGTGATCGTTTGTCATGACATCACCGAGCGCAAAAAAGAGGATGCATTTCGCGCGGGACAGGGTCGCGTGCTTGAAATGATCGCTCGCGGGGAAACAATAGAGAATGTTTTGGCGAACCTGGTAACACTAATTGAAGCTCAATCTACCGGAATGCTGTGCTCAGTGTTGCAACTGAGTGAAGACGGCAAACACATCCGACATGGCGCTGCTCCGAATCTTCCGGAAATCTATGTAAAGGCCGTCAATGGCGCGCCCATTGGACCAAAGAACGGGTCGTGTGGTACTGCGATGTTTCTCGGTAAACAGGTAATCGTCACCGACATGCTGCAGGATCCCCTATGGGAAGACTACATCGAGCTGGCAAAACTGTCGGGCTTGCGTGCTTGCTGGTCCACCCCGATCTTTTCAGGCGGCGGAAAAGTATTAGGCTCGTTTGCGATGTACTACCGTCAGCCGCAAGCACCTACAGGTAGCGAATCAAGATTGACGGAAGTCGCAACGCGCATTGCAGGTATCGCAATCGAACATCAACGAGCTGAAAATGAATTGCGAGCCAGCGAAGAACGATTTGCAAAGGCCTTCAACGCCAATCCCAACCCAATGTCGTTAGCTACTCTCGATGAGGCACAAATAATTGAAGTGAACGATAGCTTCGTTCAATTAAGCGGGTACGCTCGTCCGGAATTGGTCGGCCGGTCAGCACTAGAATTTGTTTCCGACATGCTGATATCGAAAACGGATTTGTTGAAACAGGTTCGGGATCGGGGAGTAGTTCGCGACATCGAGGTAAAGATGCGAACACAGAGTGGATCAACTCGAGTGGTACTACTTTCCTGCCTGGCAGTCGAGATTGCTGGACAGCGATCCATTCTTACGGTTGCCAATGACATCACTGAGCGCAGGAGGGCAGAAGAAGAAGTTAGTTTGTTGCAGTCGATCTCCATGGAAGTGGCAGTGGCTCCGGATCTAAATTCGGCTCT
>JBKPQV010000279.1:0-6016 GCA_046734235.1 Acidobacteriota bacterium | reverse complement strand
GCCTTCGACAACTACAACCTCAGCCGCTTTCAACTTGATCAGAATAGGAACCTCACCGCCGAATGAAAAATGGGAAAACTCGATGACCGACGCTGCCAGGATGGTAGCGACACCCGCATCGACGGCGTTGCCTCCGCTTTGCAAGATGCGCATACCAGCTTCGACCGACAGCGGGTGACCGCCAGCAACCACACCTCGTTTACCGCGAACCACCGGCCGAAATGTGTCAGCTTCCGCTGGCGTCAACAATAGAGGAGCAACTACTATCGCGAACAGTAGACAGAAGATGATTGATCGTCTGCGAAATGTCATTTTGATAACCTCTGGGAATGGCTGGCGAATTGTTAACTTCTTTCGACCACCAGTCAATAGTTATCAGTTTTGACGAGCTTGAACCGAAAGTTGAAGCAGGTGGATTCCGCCTTTTTATACAAGGCCGCGAGACCCCGAAAAACTACGGAGTAAGCTAAATATACTGAGGAATCGGAATAAATTCGTTGCTGGAAGGCGTTTCGTTGCTAAGATGCACTAAGACAAAAAGAGAGGGCGCTGACCTCCCCCAAGACCAGCGCCCTTGCCTTTATCTCAGTTCTCCCATGGAGAATTAACGACGGGCAGATACTAAACTGGCTCGTGAAATTCTAGGTTGCATAAGTCTTGTAAAGCCTTTTCGAGGTTGTAACAAAAGTTTTTCGAAGCTTTTGTAATATAGGGCTCACTTAAGCTGGTCTAACCAGAAATTCTATAAACAAAACACACAGGAGAGGTCTTTGGTAAAAAATCGGTTAATAGCTTCATATGGGTCGTGGAAGTCGCCAATAACGTCTGATCTCATTGTTAGTGGCTCGGTTGGGCTTAGCCAATGCACGTTCGATGGCGAGGACATCTACTGGGTAGAAATGCGGCCCACTGAGGGAGGCCGGAATGTAATTGTTCGGCGAGATTCAACCGGTCAGCAGTCCGATGTTAATCCTGCCCCCTTTAACGCTCGAACCCGGGCCCACGAATACGGTGGTGGAGACTATGCAGTTCGGAACGGGGTGGTCTATTTCTCAAACTTCAGCGATCAAAGGTTATATCGGCGGGCGGTTGGAAGTGAGCCAGAAGCGATTACCGCTGAAGCAGACGTTCGTTATGCAGATGTGTTGATTGATGAAAAAAGAAACAGACTGATCTGTATTAGTGAAGACCACACGGGACCAAGTGAGGCGGTAAATCGAATAGTCAGCATTAATCTCGATGGTAATGCCGGCGTCGGAAACATCCTGGCGGAAGGCAACGATTTCTACTCGTCACCAAAGTTGAGTCCCGATGGAACCCACCTCGCATGGTTGACATGGAATCATCCAAACATGCCATGGGATGGTTGTGAACTGTGGGTCGGCGAGGTGGATGATGACGGCTCGTTAAAAAATGAACGTTGGGTTGCGGGCGGCGCGCACGAATCCATCTTTCAACCCGAGTGGTCGCCTACTGGAGTTCTCTATTTTTCTTCAGATAGAAATGGTTGGTGGAATCTCCAAAGGATTTCGGATAGCGGCGAAATAGAAAGTGTGTGTTCAACCAAAGGCGAGTTGGGGATGCCGCAGTGGTTGTTTGGAATGTCGTTTTACGCCTTTACTTCAGAGAACACTGTGGCCTGCAGTCATATCGAGCACGGAATCTCACGACTTGGAATTCTGGATCTCGGCAGCGGCAAACTCAAAGACGTCGATTGTCCATTCACTGATATTCAATATCTCAGGTCCGCGAATGGTGAAGTTATTTTCCGAGCCGGATCCCCTACTGAAGTTGGCTCGATTTCAAAATTGAATTTAGCAACCGGCAAGATTGAGACGCTAAAGCGCGCAAATGATCTGGACGTTTTTCCCGCATACTTTTCTGTTCCGCGTCCAATCGAATTTCCTACTGAAGCAGGGTTGATAGCGCACGGCTTCTTCTATCCACCCCAGAATCCTGACTACCAGGGTCCCGCCAATGAAAAACCGCCATTGATCGTGAAGAGTCATGGTGGACCAACAGCTGGTACAACCACGGCCTTGATGCTGTCCGTTCAGTTCTGGACGAGTCGCGGATTCGCAGTTCTTGATGTGAACTATGGTGGGAGTACAGGTTACGGCAGGCAGTACCGGGAACGACTGAATAAGAAGTGGGGCATCGTCGATGTTGATGACTGTGTTAACGGGGCGAAGTATCTCGTCAATCGAGGTGAAGTAGACCGCAAGCGACTCATGATCACCGGCGGTAGTGCCGGCGGTTATACGACATTGTGTGCGTTGACGTTCCGCAATATTTTCAAAGCCGGCGCCAGTCATTTTGGCGTTAGCGATGCTGAAGCCTTAACTCGAGACACTCACAAGTTTGAATCTCGTTATCTCGACGGTTTGCTTGGTCCTTATCCAGAGCGGCGTGATATTTATTTTGAAAGGTCACCTATAAACTTCACTGATCGGTTGTCGTGTCCGGTAATTTTCTTCCAGGGTCTGGAGGACAAAGTTGTCCCGCCCAATCAAGCGGAAATAATGGTGGAAGCGCTGCGTGCGAAAAGAATTCCTGTTAGTTACGTTCCATTCCCGGGCGAACAACACGGTTTTCGACAGGCAAAGAACATCAAGCGCTCATTGGACGCTGAACTCTATTTTTATTCGAGGGTTTTTAAGTTTGATCTGGCTGAGCCAGTTGAACCAGTGCCGATCGAGAATTTGAAGCGTTGATTCAGATCCGAAGAAGGCGTCTAGCGAACGACACCTTAACCACCAAGTCACAAAGACACGAAGGCACAAATAAAAGGACTCTACTAAGAGTTTGGCGATTTGTGCCTTCTCAGGAACTCTCTGCGTCTCCGCGATCTCTGCGTATCCGCGTTAAGGTCGGTCAAGCATTTTCAACGCAGAGGCGCGGAGAACACCGAGACGCAGAGAAGAAGTGTCATTTGATTATCTGCTTGTCAACAGATAAGCAGGGATGCTTGAAGGTTAAGTTTTCAGTACAGCGACGTGGAGCTGGTGGGGAAAACTCCAAAGGTCAATCATTGGATTGGCGAATCGGATAATGTTGCCATTCCGCCGCCATGGTCCGCCCCTCGCAAAACTTGTGAATGATCGATGAAGTAAGATCGCTTACCTGTTTTGCCGTACTCAATGGGCACAGCAGTGGCCTCAAACTTATCTCCCAGCAGAGTTAGCTCAATCTTGTAGCCGTTGTTGTTATCCTTAAGCATTTCAACAGGTAAAAGTCCTTCAGCTTGCAACTGTTCCAAACTCCCAAAACTCCCAGCACCCTTGCCGGTATGATATTGAGTCTCGGCATTTCCAATCATATACATCACGCCCATGATGTAGCGTTCGTTAGCAATCTCCTGAGGAGGATTAGTCTCTGCCGAGATTCCTGCGACTGCCATCAGTAGCAGGTTCTTCGGAACGTGCAACTCGTGAAGTGTTCCGAGTCCGTCGTTTGTCAACGAGTAGGTTACTGGTTGGGCCAAAAAACTCAAACGGGAGAGAATCTCGCGAGTTTGATCGCTCATTAATGTAGATGGCTGATCGATCCAGCTCTTGTAACTTTCCATTAGGGCTGGCGACACATAAACCTGGGCTTGAAGTTGGCGGGGTTGCCAGCGTGTGTAATTCCTGAATTGAGCATCGCTCGCAAGTGTCTCGTGTTTCAAATATGAATCTACAACATGTCGAGTGGCAGCCAGGTCGGCGGAGATTACCAAAAAGTTTTCAATGAACGCGTAAGAGAAAGCATTTCCGTAGGACACGATCTCAGTATCTTCACGTTTTTCAATCTGAGCCATCGAGCTTGCGCCTTTAAACCCCAAAGAATCGATAATCTTTGGAAGTAAGGCACGCATTCCTTCACGATCTCTTAAGGACAGAGCGACTACGAAGCTTGGACCAGCACCTGTTTTGGCATCAGTGGGACTTGCTTTTGGCCCAGGCTTTGGTAGCGGACCATCGTCCAGTATTTTCAAGGGCAAACTGATGACAACTTCCGAGCCCAGCAACGGCAGCAGTTCTTCTTTTATCTTTATCTTTAATCGTTTCTCGAACTCATCAAATGGTCCAACAGGTTCAGTCTCATTGACGGTTCGTATCTCAGCGCGATCCTCGGATGGGATCGGTGGTTTCGACATCGCCGCATATATCTGAGGTAGATCTAGTGCGAACATTGCAAAAAGTTCAGTATTAGCTGGAAGAACCGCCGAGGCGCCCGGCGTAACTGGTGCACTCAGGATAAAGTTGCGAAAGAAGGGAATTACGTCCGGCTTTTCTGCCGCTTGGCTGATCATCAAAGCGCGAACATCAAACGAGTCTGATTCAAATGAAACCCCGACTCCAATTGCTTCGGGCCATCTCCCCTGGCCTTGAAAAAATGAGTTGGCTAAAGAGTCGATTGCCCCGGCAATTACATCGTTATCCGGCTTAAGTTCCGGCCCTATGTTTTTCTTAGTTTCGGTGATAGTAAAATTGTCATTAGCCGCTTGACCTTTGTCTTCGGCTGGTTCTTCTTCACTTGATTTTGCCGGCTCCGGGGTTGGGTTATCAGCCTTTCTTTTCAGTTCTTCCTCTTCCCGTATTCGCGCCTGCTCCATCGCCTGCTTGCGTTGCTCTTCCTCTTCTTTTTCAATCCCGCTGATATCGACGAAAAGAAACAATGGCTCTGAGGTGAATCGAGTCCGAGCAACTCTGAAATTCAGATTATCCGCAAGAAGTTTGCTACCTGTAGGTTTGAGGCTCTTGAGTGTTAAGGGTCTGGGTGTGATGACAATCAACGAACCCAATTGTTTTACATAGAAGGACGGCTTGGGAGGAGCGGAGGGAGTGTTGGGACTGGGTGGTTTTACTTCCCCGTCTGGCGATCCTGGCGAGCCTGGCGATAGTTCGACTTGTTGGGGTGGCAACACTTTGGGTAGGAACGCGTTTAGTTGTGGTTCAAACTTTGCAGCCTCTTCCGCAGAATCAAATTCAATGGCGACCAGCGCGTCGGGAACATTCTTCAGACTCGGCCACGCAGCGACCAGCATTCTTGATGTCATCACATCATCAGCGTGTACATTGAGCCATTTTATTACTGTTCTGAATTCTTTCGGTGGATCAGCCAACTTCAATACAGGTTCGAGCAATTCTGAGACGGAATTCGAGCGTACAAGTTGACCAACTCCACGAACCTCAACGTAGATTTTGTAAGAGCCTGAAGACAGGAGGGTGTCGAAGTTAGCTTCGCTGCCTGAGGGGGTGGCAGTTACCGGAGCCTTTCTCGGAGGCTTTGCACTTTGACGCCTTTGTTGACCGACGCTGTTAGTACTGAAGGTAAGTAGTAGGACGAGCGAAAAAAGTGCAACGGAGGCCTTGATACATCTCATAGACTTCTCACCGCTGAGGAATTCCAAGTAGTACAAACCTGCGTCTCATTTTCTCCAAGTGAAATACAGGCATTGCATGGCCCGATGCCAGCCTTCGATTTGAGAACGGCGAAAATCCTTTCCCATTAACAATAATTCTTTACTTTGTCATGGTCCAGGTTGGGGCCGCTAGCTCCTGGTGCGTCGAGCGAACCTATAATAGCAATACGTAAGCCAAAGACGAGTAGTTTGCACATTTTAGTAACATCGATTTTATTTCAAGTTGAGGCCTCACCTACGGTTGATCTCTGGCGTACATACCGCAACAAAAAGAGTATTGCAAATTCCAGCCGCGACGGTTAGATTGTTTGGACTGTCATTACAAGGTAGGGGCTCTCCTCCGTTGGTCTTGAGGTGTACCACTGCCTTTTATTTAAAAGCGTGGAGGAAGAAACAGTGCCGACTGGAACCTGCCCTGAATGTGATGCCGATGTCCACGTCGATTTGGACACCGACAAGGGCGAACTTGTGTCTTGCGAAGAATGTGGAACGGAACTCGAGATCGTCGGACTTGACCCGGTTGAGCTTGATATCGTCGAAGAAGATAGTTACGACGATGATGAGGATGAAGACGAGTATTAATTGAGTGTAAATATGGAAGACGGCAAA
>JBKPQV010000278.1:0-3547 GCA_046734235.1 Acidobacteriota bacterium | reverse complement strand
GCTTGATGTGATTCGCGACCTCGCTCAAGCGCTCGACGAAAGGAAGGTGGCCTAAGATGCCAAGTAACGCGCCAATAGTCGTTTTGAAGTTTGGGAGCTCTGTGCTGCGTAGTGAAACGGATCTGCCGACAGCAGTTCACGAAATCTATCGCTGGTGGAAACAGGGAAATCAGGTCGTTGCTGTAGTTTCAGCATTTGGCAACACCACGGATGAGTTAACACGACGGGCGCGTGCTGTTTGTGAGCGACCGGGCGATGCGTTAGTCGCCGCACTACTGGCAACGGGGGAGGCAGCCTCGTCTGCGTTATTGGGTCTGGCTCTGAATCGCGCCGGAATTCCCGCCAATGTGCTTGATGCCGAACAGGCAGGTTTTTGCACACAAGGTTCTACGCTGGATGCTGATTTAGTTTCAGTTGACGTCGTGAACGTTCTGAAAGGACTCCAGAACGGAGTCGTAGTCTTGCCGGGTTTTGTTGGACGCAATGAAAACGGTCAAACGACATTGTTAGGACGAGGCGGGTCTGACCTGACTGCTCTATTTCTCGCCCAACAACTTGGAGGTACTTGTCGTCTGATCAAAGATGTAGATGGTCTATACACAAGTGACCCAAACTCCCGAGGTGGACATCCCGCTTATCGTTTTGCCCGGATTAGTTACCGTACTGCGCGATCTGTAGGTGGGGAGGTCGTGCAGCAAAAGACGATCGATTTTGCGGAAAAGCATCGACTTCGCCTGCTCGTGTCGAGCGTTGGTTCGGAGAACGCGACGGAAATAGGGCCGTATGCAGATCGAATAGAAGTCACAGATTCAGTTTGTAATCCGCTTCGAGTTGTGATCCTTGGCTGTGGGACTGTAGGTGGGGGCGTTTATCAGCGATTGGCGCAGTTGCCCCAATTGTTCAAAGTGGTGGGGGTAGGCACGCGAAATATTGAGCGTGCAATCCAGGAAGACATACCAGTTCACCTGCTCACCACGCGTTTGGAGAAATTGATCGAAGAACCAGCTGATGTCGTTATCGAATTGATTGGAGGACTCGAGCCGGCACGAACTCTAGTAACAAGAGCGATCACTCTTGGCCGTCACGTTGTTACAGCCAATAAAGCTTTACTATCCACACACCTCAATGAGCTTCAAGACCTCGCAAACAAGCAAGGAGTTTCGCTTCTATATAGCGCGTCAGTTGGCGGGGTGACACCAGCATTTGAAGCGATAAAACGAGCTCGTTTGTCTGACTCGCTCACCTGCGTTTCGGGAATCCTGAACGGAACGACAAACTTCATTCTCGATGAATTATCAAAAGGTTCTACTTATGAGACTGCTATCAAGCTTGCGCAACAGTTTGGCTACGCCGAAGCAGATCCAACTTTAGATCTAAATGGCTCCGATGCAGCGCAGAAGTTGATTTTGCTGGTTCGTGATGCTTTCGATTTCGACTTGCCATTTGAATCGATCGACCGCAAAGGTATAGATGGAATTGACGAAACGATCGCAAACAGCCTGAAAGGGAATCGATCGGTAAGGCTTGTCGCCGAATGCCGGCGCACAGCCGCTGGGTTTGATGCTTCGGTCAGGCCGGTTGAGATCGAAAGTCATCATCCCTTTGCACGTACGAATGGTGCTGGCAACTGCTTGGTAATTGAAACGACCAATGAAAAGACCTGGGCTGTTACGGGACAAGGAGCCGGACGCTGGCCTACAACGGAGGCTGTGATTGGAGATTTGTTTGACTTGCGTAGTCTCGATTCGTCGGTCGAAGAGGAAAAGGAGCGTGTCGCATGAAAACCTCGACTCGATGTGTTCAGCTGGGAACCGCAAATGACGTTCATGGTGCAATCGTTCCTCCTATCTATCAAACAGCAACGTTTGAACAGCCAACGGCGACGGAGTTCGGAGAATTCGATTACACACGGAGCGGTAATCCAACTCGCGCATTGCTCGAACAACAGCTGGCAGACCTGGAGGACGGACGCTATGCGTGCGCATTCGCTAGCGGCATGGCTGCACTCACGGCTTTGACTCGCACACTACGCAGCGGCGATGAGATTATTGCTGGAGCTGAGCTCTATGGGGGTACAGTTCGACTCCTTGAGAGAATAGCCGCAAATCAAAATACTATCGTTAATTACGTAGATACGAGCGACGCCGAATCAGTACGCCAGGCCGCGACGTCTCGCACACGTCTTATCCTGATCGAAACACCCAGCAACCCGACATTTCGGATCTCGGACATTCGGCAATTGAGTTTCATTGCACATGAGGTTGGAGCTTTGCTGGCCGTCGACAATTCAATGCTTTCACCGATTTTTCAACGACCACTCAACCTCGGCGCAGATATTGTTATTCATTCTGCGACCAAATTTCTCTGCGGGCACAGTGATGTGACAGCGGGAGCGATCATTACTAACGACGAGCGGGTTCATGAGCAGATTGCTTTTCAACAAAACGCTGAAGGTTCCGGACTTAGCCCATTTGAATCGTGGCTGTTGTTGAGAGGGTTGAAGACGCTTTCATTGAGAGTGGAACGACAAAACCAGTCTGCCCGCAAGGTGGCAAAGTTTTTGGAGTCGCATGGGTTGGCGACAAAAGTTTTTTATCCCGGTCTTGAGAGTAACGACGGTTTTGCTGTTCATCGGGCACAGTCTGAAGGTGACGGAGCAGTGGTGAGTTTTACAACCGGCGATTCGGAGCTTTCCGCTTTGGTGGTTGAGTCGACTCGTTTGTTCAGGATTGCGGTCAGTTTTGGTTCGGTAGGATCTACGATAAGTTTGCCGTGTCGGATGTCCCATGCAAGTATTCCGGCACAACTAAAGGACCGGCTTGGACCACCGGAGGATTTAGTGAGGTTGTCTGTTGGGATTGAAGATGTTGATGACTTGATTGAGGACTTGAGTCAGTCCTTGAATGTTGCGCAGGCCATAGTTGATGAGAAAGTTTACATAGTTTCATAGTTCTTCTCTGGGTCTCTGTGTTCTCTGCATCTCTGTGTTAAGAATTGAACTCGCCTATCCGAGCGCCAATTTCAACACAGAGACACAGAGGACACAGAGACACAGAGAATCTCTATTGCTTTAAAAGCCGTCCGATGACCAGCAGCACGCCCAAATGATACGCATTGTGATCGGCGACGAGCAGTGCCTCACGAAGGATCGTTTGTCCATCACCATGCGGGATCTTTGCGAAAAGATCCTTCGAATCGTCCTCTAACAGAGCTTCCATTTCCGTCAAATCCGCTCTAAATCGCTCAACACTCTCGTGCCAAAGATCCGGCGTACCTGTTTGCTCGGGCTTGGGCCAGTAACCCTTGGGCCACTCAGGCGATAGGTGACTTCCGTCACGGCTGAATTCCAAAATATCCCACTGGGCGATGCGCATGTGTTCAAGTACCTGCCAGGCGGTGTAAGGGAGTCCATCTACCTGTTTACCGCACAACTCTGTTGGAAAGTTAGCGACGAAATCGTCGAATGAAATGTGTGCGCCACCTCCGCGAAGTAGATACAGAAGATGCTCGCGTAGCAATTTGTCACTCATGACTCAGCCCCCAGAAT
>JBKPQV010000277.1:0-18267 GCA_046734235.1 Acidobacteriota bacterium | reverse complement strand
GGGTTTTGGCTGTCCGTTTTGCACGCTTAATAACTATGTCTCAGCGCATCCAATGGATGCGCGAGTTTATGAGGCCCGCGGTATTTTGCGCTTACTGCAGCAGCAGGAAATAGATGCCAGGAGTGAGTTTGACAGAGGTATCACACTTGACCCCACACTCAAACCTGAAATTGAGAGAGTGATTCAAGAAATTCGAATGTGGAATTAAGTTGACGGGCTATCTTTGCGGAGGAGCTGCTATGTCTTTCAATAAGATCACGATGGTTGGAAATGTAGGCCGCGATCCTGAGCTGAGGAAACTGTCTGATGGTGCAACAGTGTGTAATTTTAGTGTGGCTGTCAACGAGCCAACTCGCGGTAAAGAGGAAACAGCAACCTGGTTTCGCGTTACGGTTTGGGGTGAGCGCGCGATTATCTGCGCACACAATTTGAAAAAGGGTAGCGCAGTTTATGTCGCCGGCAGACTGAAGCCAAGACAGTGGGAAGATAGGGAAGGCGAACGACATACCAGCCTCGATGTAAAGGCGACTGATATCAGGTTCTTTGGCTTGCCGGGTTCAAAGACTGTGCGAGTGGCCTAAAACCTTGTGGGCCGGTGCAGTAGCCCGACTGTCAAGGAGGGCTCGCTCGGGGCTATCGATATACGTTCGCTGAGCCCTCCTTGTCAGTCGGGCTACTGCACCGGGCCCACAAGCTGAAGCAGATCGGACACATCAGGTTACCTTCGACTCACTGTAACCCCGGGCCAATCGTCCGTACGAAACGGCGAGGCCGGCAGATCGATTTTGTTATAGAGATTACAGACGGGATTGTCAGCCCACGCATATCTAACCGCAACAGGCTTCGCAACGTCCTTACTCCACACCACTACTTGATTACCTTCAATTTTTGCTTCAGCCCAAACGAAATTGTGATCTGCACCTGCGATTGCGAAGCCCTTTAGTGGTCCACCATCGGAAGTTTTCAAGCCTCCTGCAGCGTGGCTGAATGAGATGCGAATCTTGTCCCCTTCCACTGAAAACTTCTCCAACATTGGCCCAGAATATTCAGTCTTCTGTTTATACGTGTTCGCCAGAGCCCATAGGGCAAGGCGATGACCGACATCGAGTTTATTGCGAGGGTGAATATCATTGGTGTCGCCGATGTCGATAATAACGGCCATTCCTGTTTGAGGTTCGCGCAACGTCAAAGTCTGTGCTTCTCGTAGCTCCGCCCAATCGCTTTCCTCAGGTTGTGCCTTAATTGGACGCCAGTTTGCGAGTTGAACAAAGTAGAAAGGAAAGTCGCCTTCTCCCCAGGCGCTTCGCCAGTCGCGAATCATTACGGGAAACAACGTACGGTATTGATAAGCGCGTCCTGCATTGCTCTCCCCCTGGTACCAGATTGCTCCTCGAATTGCCATTGGCGTGATCGGAGCCAGCATTGCGTTATAAAGCACGCTCGGGCTGTTTTGATTAGTTGGACCAGGCGCTTCCGGACGTGATCCCCAGTCTGGACTCTTCGGGGCTAGTTGAAGTTCCACTTTGTAATTCCAGGTACCTCCAAGGGAAACACCATCACTTGCGCCGACAGGTTTGAGAGCCATGTTACCTGGGCCGAATCCGCCTTCGCCTGCGCTGTCGAACACGCGGACCGCGATCACGTTTCGTCCTGGTTTAACGAGTCCGGGCGGAACTTGGTAATTACGTTGCACGATGTAGCTATCGGGAGTCTCGGGTCCTATTCCACCTACCTTGGTGCCGTTGAAATAAGTTGTGTCGTAGTCATCAATTGCACCGACGCTTAGTTCGAGAGGCTTACCCAGCCATGACTGGGGAACATCAATTTCCTTCCGAAACCAGATCGCTCCATCCATTTTTATTCCTGCCGTTTCAACATACTGAGGCAGGTTCATCGTGGGCCAGTCAGAAACGCTGGTCTTGGGATCAGCGTAGCCCAATCCTTCTCCTTTATTTCCTTCATCCTGGTACAAGTTTTTAGCAATCCAATCGGCAAGCCGGCGCTTAAAGGCTTGTTGACGTTCGGGAAGGTCCTTCAAGCTTTCCTGAAAGCGATCGAGAATTGGTTTCAGTTCCGTCGAAGAAGCCAATGCCTCCGGGCTGGTCCAGGCTTCAGCAGGAGTTCCTCCCCACGATGTGTGGATCAATCCGACAGGGACTTTTAGTTTTTGATTGAGCTCTCGTCCAAAGTAATAGCCGACAGCAGAGAATTGACCGACCTTGTCTGGAGTAGTAACCACCCACTGCCCTTTTACATCTTCGAGTTTAGTGCTGGATGTTGACTTCTGAACGGTAAAGAGTCTTATCTCGGGATAGTTGGCTTTGGCGACAGCGTCAGCTCCGTTTTGTGAGTTGATGAGCGGCCACTCCATATTTGATTGGCCGGAACAAACCCAAACTTCACCAACGAGGACGTTATTGAACTTGAGCGAGTTGATGGTGAGTACAAACGGGCCGCCAGCTTTGAGTGGGCCAATCAGTGCTTGCCAGTTTCCTTTTGCGTCCGCCGTGGCTTTCGCTTTCTGGTTAGCAATCTCAACGTTGACTTGCTCATTTGGGTTTGCCCAGCCCCAGATGCGAACTTTCATTCCTTGTTGCAAGACCATGTTGTCGCCGATGATGGCAGGGACACGGACTGCGGCGAACGCGCTGTTGAAAACGAGCAGAACAAAAGCCGCCAAAAGCACTTTGGAGTTTTTCATCGTTACCTCAGGTTTGCTCTGTGTCTTTGTGTCTCCGTGTCTTTGTGTTTTAGAAATGAGCGCTCGCCTTTAACACAGAGCACAGAGACACAAAGGTACAGAGACAGCAGTTAGTTTAACGTAAACTTCCCGGTCAACCCACCAACCATTACTTCAAAGTCGCCTGGCTCAATCACCGGCTTATTGTTGAGACCGATAAATGACAGATCTTCTGGTCGCAAAGTAAACGTCAGGGTGCGACTTTGCCCGGGCTCTAACGAGATTTTTGCAAAACGACGAACACGCTTCCCTGGCGGTGAAAGCGAAGCAACGACATCTCGAACAAACACAATCACAGTCTCTTTTCCTGCGCGTTGTCCTTTGTTTGCTACAGTTACATTCACTTTCACTTCGCCCTTCAACGAAGTTTTTGCCGGAGTGACTTGCAGATTGCTGTACTCGAAAGTCGTGTAGCTCAAGCCACTGCCAAACGCGAACTGCGGACTGAAAGCAGTGTTTCCGTAGCTCGTAACCTCAGTCTCAAAAAGTTTGTGATCGTAGGAGATGATTCCGTTTGGTGTTCGCGGATAACTAAACGGAAGTTTTCCATTCGGGTTGTAATCGCCGAAAAGCACATCGGCGATCGCAGTGCCACCTTCGTTGCTCGGGTTGAGGGCCAAAAGAATTCCTTTAGCACCCTCTGCAATCCGATTAATAACTCTTGGTCTTCCTTCGACCAAAACAAGCACCACTGGCTTGCCCGTAGCTTGAATTCTTTCTGCTAGTTTCAACTGTGGTTCGCTGAGAGTCAGATCTGTGATATTGCCAGGAGTTTCTGTGTACGATGATTCGCCAATACATACAACCGCAATATCGGCAGCCTGCGCGGCGCGCACTGCTGCATCAATATCGATCTCTTTATCGAACGAAACTCCGGGTGCATAGGTAACATTGTCCCCAGCTTTGCTCCGAATTGCCTGCAGCACTGTGTGCCGATCCTTCGGATAGAGCGCAGCGTTATTGCCTTGCCATACATAAGTCCAACCGTTGCTGAGCGAGATCAGATTATCCGCTGTTGGACCAGTGACCAGGATCTTTTTGTCCTTACTTAAAGGCAGGACCGAAGCGTCATTCTTCAATAACGTTAACGACTCCCTGGCAGCTTCCAGGGCAATTGCCCGGGAAGCCGCAGTCGCGAAATTCGTTTTAAGTGATGGATCAGGCAAGGGCTTGTCGAACAAACCCACCTGGTACTTCACCAATAGAATTCGTTTGACAGCTTCATCGATCCGCGACATTGGAACTCTATTTTCTTTAACGAGTTGCAACAGAAGATCGCTAAAGCTGTAATCACTGGGCACCATGCTCATATCGATACCAGCCATTACTGAAAGCCTTGTTGCTTCCTTTTCGTCCGAAGCCACGCGCCATTCGGTTACGAGTTTCTTGATATCTTGCCAATCGGAAACAACGAAACCATCGAAGCCCAGTTCATTGCGCAACACTTCAGTTAACAAGTGATAATTAATGTGACCTGGCACGCCGTTGACTTCAGCGGAGTTAACCATGATTGTTCGTGCGCCTGCTTTTACTGCCGCTGCGAATGAGGGCAGGAAGTATTCGCGCATGTAGTTTTCAGGGATCCATGCCGGAGTGCGATCACGACCCGTCAAAGGAAAGCTATAGCCGACGTAGTGCTTTAAGGAGGTCGCTACATTTTTTGAAGATGAAACGTCATCTCCTTCAACGCCGCGTACGAATGCGGCCCCCATCACTGTCGCAAGATAAGGATCTTCACCAAACGTTTCCCAGAATCGTGGCCACAATGGCTGGCGACCAAGGTCGAGGACCGGTGAAAAGGTCCAGGGAATGCCGGCTGCGCGTGTTTCAATCGCCGCGACTTCTGCACCTCGTTGCATCAGCACTGGATTCCAGGTCGCGGCCATGCCGATTTCCTGTGGAAAGAGTGTTGAGCCCTGGACGTAATTAGCGCCATGGATTGAATCGATGCCATAAATTACAGGTATCTTCAGGCGAGTACGTTGACTCGCGTTTTGCATCGCGCCGATTATCTCGTGCCACTTATCGACAGTAAGGGCCTGGTCCTTCACATTGAGGATTGATCCGGCGCCATATTTGACAACGGCTTTCTCGAGTTTTTCAGGATCGATTTGAATGTTGTCGCCGTTGCCTTTTGTGATCATTCCAATCTCGAGCTGCGTCATCTGGCCGATCTTTTCCTCGAGCGTCATCTTTGCGATCAACGCATTGATTTCCGGGCCAAAATCCTTTTTACGTGGAGGCGCTTTGACGGCTCTTTGGAGGAAAACATCGCTATCTTCCATGTCACTAGCTGCGATTGGGTTGACGGCTGCGGCTGGTTGCGTGGTTGGGGCAGACGCGCTTAAAGTTTGTTGCACAGCCGGACAAAAGCTGATCACGCAAAGCGCTATTAATAAAAGGAGTACACAGGTTTTCATTGAGGTTAGTCCTTGTCGAGACTGAAGTGTAGGAAACCGCGAAGTGATTCTTCGCTAGCTAGCCGGAAATTTCAAGTCTAAAGACGTTCGACTAGGCCAGTTTATAATCAAAAACAAAGCGGCCGACCTGAATCGTGCCTTTGCCACTCGCTGGCACGGTGATCAGTAAAGACGTTACCAGGTTCTTCTTACGATTTACATGAGCGTCAAATTCACCGACCGATTCGCCGCTTGACGCCTTAAAAAAACTGACACGAATTGTGTCGTTGTTGCTTCGCTGATAACCAAAAACATATTCACCCGGCTGAAGAGTGATGTCGCCAAGCTGCAAGGCCACTTGCGTTATAAAGAAATGAGAGTACTTGCCCTCAGCGGAGTAACCAGCGGTGATCATTACCACACCAGCAATATATTTTCCTTTGCCATCAGTGACGCCATTGGCCGTGCGGAATTCGGTTTCAATGTTTTCTTTAACAACTGCTGCTCGCGCAGGAATCAGTTTGCGTAACTCCTCAGATGTCGCGGCTCGCCAACGTGTAGGTGTAGCAGAGACGATTGTCAAAGAGGAGAGCAATATTGCAAGGAGACCTGGGGTGAAATGTTTCAAGGTTTTCATTGACTCCTTAATTACACCACTTTCTTGAAATGTTAAAGTCTCGCCACCTGCATTTTGATCGGTTTTTCCAGATTATCGATGCCTGAACTGTTCAGTCGCGTTCGAGGGAAGGTTCTACGGCACATCTGTTTGGTGCTGCTGGCACTCGTTAGTTTGAATGCCTTTGCCCTCGATCCAAACAAAAACCTGACGGAGTTTGGTAACCAGGTTTGGCTGACCGAAAACGGCCTACCGCAAAATACTGTTCAAGCAATCATTCAGACAAGAGACGGATATCTCTGGCTTGGCACTCAGGAAGGTCTGGCCAGATTCAACGGCAACAACTTCGTCGTCTTCGACCGTGAAAACACGCCAGAACTCAAGAGCAACGATATACGTTCCTTGCTGGAAGATCGAAGCGGGGCAATCTGGATTGGCACTTCGTACGGTCTAACGAGAAAGCAGGGATCCACCTTTACTCTGTTTACTAATTCAGAAGGATTGCCTGATAACAGTGTTGGATCCTTGAGTGAAGGGCCAGACGGCACGATTTGGATCGCTACTGCTTCCGGTTTAGCGCGTTATTCAAACAACACGATCACAGCTTTTCCAAAAATCACCGACGACATTCAAACTCTCTTCGTCGAGACTAATGGTGTGGTTTGGTTAGGCACCGGAAAAGGTGTGAAATGTTTGAACAACGGCGAGCTTCAGGATTCAAAACCCAGTACGGATCTGGCTGGCCGGAACATTGCGGCCATTGTCCAGGACGAATCGGGCCTTCTGTGGTTCGGCAGTGACGAAGGAGTAATTGGCTACAATCAAGATCAAACAATCTCTTATACGACCGGCAATGGGTTACCTGACAATCACATAAATGCACTTACAGTCGATCGCCAGGGTAGTCTGTGGGTAAGTACAAATGGCGGGCTTGCGAGAGTGCGACTCGAGGGGCAACAGAAATTGATGGTCGCGCCGGGACTTTCCAGCAATATCGTTCTCACGGCCTTCGAAGATCGCGAAGGTAGTTTATGGGTTGGCACAGAGTCTGGTGGTTTGAATCTCTTACGAGACAGAAAATTTACGACCTTCACCACGAAAGACGGGTTGAGTAGCGATTTAGTAAAGGCCGTTTACCAGGACGTCACCGGCGCAATCTGGATTGGAACCAACGGCGGGGGAGTAACAGTCCTTAAGAATGGTCAAGCAACCAGTTTCACTACGAAAGAAGGTCTTTCCAGCAACGTTGTGTTGTCACTTTACGGAGACGACAAAGGAACGATTTGGATTGGTACGCCAGATGGTCTGAATCAATATAAGGACGGCAAATTTACTACGCTTACCGTCGCAGATGGTCTGTCGAGCGATCTCGTGCGATCCATTTATGTTGATCGCGCAGGCAATATCTGGGTAGGAACAAGAAATGGATTGAACAGAATTAGAGACGGTCAGTTCTCAATCTTTACGACAAAGGATGGTTTGGCTGACGATTTTATCGGAGCGATCTTTGAGGACTCAAAAGGCGCCTTATGGGTTGGCACACGCGTGGGTCTAAGCGAATTGAATGCAGGAAAATTTAGAAACTACACAGCCAGGGATGGTCTTTCGAGTGAGGTAATAACTTCGCTCCACGAGGATACGGACCACAACCTTTGGATTGGCACTAACGGCGGTGGTCTAAACCGTTTGCGGAATGGTCAACTTACTTCATTTACCACTCGTAACGGACTTCCAGACAACGTTATCTATCGCATTCTTCAGGACGCGGAAGGAAACCTGTGGGTGAGTTCTCCAAAAGGAATTTTCAAAGTTGCCCTGTCTGATTTAGACAGTTTGGCACAAGGGCATTCGTCAAATCTGAATGCACAATCGTATGGAATATCAGACGGTATGCTAACGCGCGAGTGTAGCGGCGGGGGTCATCCGGCGGGCTGGCGTGGAAATGATGGCAAGTTGTGGTTCTCAACCATCAAGGGTGTTGCGATGGTTGATCCCGGTAACATTCAGTTCAACAAGCAGCCGCCACCAGTCGCAATAGAACAGATTCGCGTAGACGACAGAGAGTTAAATTCAAGCGGAAATCTTCAGTTGTCTCCGGCGACTTCGAGATTAGAGTTTTACTACGCAGCATTGAGTTTCGTTGCGCCCGACAGGATCAGATTCAAATACCGGCTTGAAGGCTTCGATCCTGATTGGATCGATGCGGGCACAAAGCGAATTGCCTCTTATACGAACCTGCGACCGGGCACTTACAAATTCCACGTCATCGCAGCGAATGGTGATGGTGTGTGGAACCAGGAAGGTGCGATTCTTCAGTTTTATCTAAAACCACATTTCTATCAGACCTACTGGTTCTATGCGCTTTTGATATTGTTGTTAGCTGTTCTTATTTGGCAGATCTACAGATTTCGGGTTCGCCAGATCAAAGCGCAGTTCGACGCAGTGCTGGGCGAAAGAACCCGCATCGCGCGTGAGATTCATGACAATCTGGCTCAAGAGATGTTGGGCATATCGGTGCAGCTCGAAGTTGTCGCGCGCACAATGCCGCCGGGCTCTGAGGTTGCTCAAAATCACTTAAATCGCGTACGAATGTTGGTGCGGCATGGCATTGCCGAGGCGAGAAGATACGTATGGGATTTAAGATCTCAAGCGCTCGATCACGGAGATCTACCGACTGCACTAAGCGATACGGCTCGCCGGCTAACTGCTGATGCGGCGGTCGAAGCTCAGGTCCAGGTTGGTGGCGTATTTCGAAAATTGCCACGGCCCGTCGAAGACAATTTGTTGCGTATTGCCCAGGAAGCGATTAACAATGCTGTGGCCCATGCTCAGCCTGAACGTATTTGGATCAATCTTCAGTTTGACATAAAAAGAGTTCAGCTCAGCGTGCGCGATGATGGTCGTGGATTTGATCAGGCAACTTCTACCAGTAACGGTCACTTTGGTTTGACTGGCATGCGTGAGCGCGCAGAACAGATTGGAGGCACTTTGAGTATTAATAGTTCAGTCGGTAACGGAACCGAAGTTATGGTAGACGTGCCGATACCAAATTGAAGATGAGCGAAGATACAACAAAGAAAATTCGGTTGATAGTTGTTGACGATCAAGCCGTCGTACGTCAGGGCTTTGTATCGTTGATTAACACAGTCGCTGACATGGAAGTGATTGCCGAAGGAACGAACGGTCAACAAGCAGTTGATCTTTTTCGCGAGCATCGACCCGACGTGATGCTGATCGATTTGCGCATGCCGGTAATGAGTGGCGTTGAAGCGATCGCGACGATTCGCAAAGAGTTTAGCGGAGCGCGAATCATAGTTCTCACCACTTATGATGGCGACGAGGATATTTACCGTTCCTTACAAGCAGGTGCCCAGGGGTATTTACTGAAGGACGTATTTTTTGAAGACTTAGAAGAGGCCATCCGAAAAGTTCATGCCGGCTCGAAGCGAATACCGGCGGCTGTGGCTGAAAGGCTCGCGGAACGGATGAGCGGATCGGATTTAACAACCCGCGAGCTGGAAGTTTTGCAGCAGATAGTTGCTGGTCGCAGCAACAAGGAGATCGGTACCCACCTAAATATCAGTGAAGCCACTGTTAAGAGTCACATCAATAACATCCTCAGCAAGCTGGGCGTAACCGACCGCACGCAAGCCGCGACGACGGCGTTACAGCGCGGGATTGTGCACCTTAAGTGAGCTGGTCTTTGGCCTTAGGTCTTCGGCCTTTGTTCTTTGACCTTTGGTCATGCCTAAAGGGCTCAAGATCTAAGGCCCAAGACCAAAGGCCCAAGACCAAAGGCCGATTCCTCCAACTAAAGTTGGAGATCACAATCAATCGACAGTCTCGTGACCAAAATTCCCCGGAGTGGTACTTTTGCGCCCGTTGCAGACGAATCATTGGTCCCGAGTTGGGGCTACTCAAGGGTTCCTTCCTAAAGTTTGTTGCAGACCTAGACACCCCTTGACGGCCTAAGACATACCAACTCGGGACCAACCTCCATTAGGACAACTGATCGAGAAAAAATAATGAGTTCACCCAGGCAATATCAAGCGTTGCTTTGTGTGTTGACGCTTTTGTGTGTTTCGGCAATTAGCTCTTTTGCCCAGCAAGCCACGACCGCCACGATGACAGGCCGCGTTTTGGATCAAAATGGAGCAGTCATTCCCGGTGCCCAGGTTTCAGTTACTCAGCAGGGAACTTCCGCTCGTCGTGAGACGACAACCAACACCGATGGAATTTATGTGCTAACTGGATTGGCTCCGGGTGAATACGTCGTTAAAGTCAACGCGACAGGCTTTTCGTCAAGAACTTCGGAAGCCCCGGTCGCTTTACAAGTAGGCCAAACGACTACACTCGATGTGACCCTTGAAGTTGGCAGTATCACCTATACTGAAGACCTTGTCGGTGAAATGCCATTGATCGATACTCACATCTCTGCGGTTGATGGGTTAATTGACAACAAGTTGATCGATACCTTGCCATTAAATGGTCGCAACTTTTTGGAGCTCGCACTGCTCGTTCCTGGTAATGCTCCCGCTCCAAACTTCGATCCAACAAAAACCAATACCGTCGTCATATCTTCAGCCGGACAACTCGGTCGAGGCGGGAACGTAACCGTCGATGGCGCTGATAACAACGACGATGTGGTTGGCGGTGCTGTTCAGAACATTTCTCAGGAAGCGGTTCAGGAATTCCAACTTGCTACGAATCGATTTTCCGCGCCTCTGGGCCGATCAGGTTCATCAGTTGCAAACATCGTTACAAAGTCAGGAACTAACTATTTTCATGGTTCCGGATCGTTCTATTTTCGCAACAGTGCCCTCCAGGGCTTGCCGGCAACAGCTGATCGTTCACTGACTGATCCACCATTTGATCGCGAACAATATGCTTTTGGAATCGGTGGTCCGTTAAAAAAAGATCGGGCCTGGTTCTTTGCCTCTGTCGAATATCGTAACCAGGATGGGGCGGCTCTTGTTGGTTCGCGTGATCTTGCCACGCGCACAATTCGTCGCGGTTTCGCCGATGCGCCACTAAACGATCTACTGAGTACGGAACGCGTAGATTGGCGGCCAACTGAGCAGGACAATCTGACATTTCGTTACTCGCTCCAGAGAGAAGATGATGTCGCACCCAGCTCGCTAATTCGTGCTATTGGGTCAGCTAGCGAACGCCAGGCGAGCAGAAACAACACTCACTCTTTTCTGGGTAATTACTCCCGCATTTTGAATGCTCGCGCCGTAAATAGCTTCAACTTTAGTTACAATAACTTCTTCAACGACATCGAACCGGTAACACCTGGTCCCCAGTTGACGTTCCCCAGCATTCAGGACGGTGCTTCTTTTCGAGTTCCCCAGGGTACCAGGCAGAAACGCTATCAGGTTAGCGACACCCTTACGTTAATTCGTGGAAACCATACATTGATCGCTGGCGGGGAAGTTCAACGCGTCAGAGGCGATTTTGATCTGCGGGTTTTTCAACAGGGCCGTATAGAGTTGATCGAAGACTTTCCTGATTTTGATCGGAACCATGACAATCGCGTTGATGACAACGATTTGCTGTTCGCAGTCACACTCCGAAGTGCGCATCCTACTGAACCATTGTTAATTCCTGATGCGTCGAACACTTACTTCGCCGCTTTCTTCCAGGACGACTGGCGAGTCAGGAAGAACCTCTCCCTGAATCTTGGCCTGCGCTATGAGCTCGACACTGACGTTAAGAACATCAGTCGTTACGACGAATTGAATCCAATTATTCTTCCGTTCCTACACGGCACTCGTGGGAAGGATGTAAACAACTGGGCGCCGCGTTTTGGGTTTAATTATTCGCCTGACAACGGGGAGCTCAGTATTCATGGTGGTTATGGCATTTATTACGACCGCATCACCTTGGAGATCCAATCGCTTGAAAGAGGTCTTGATGGACGCGCGCTACCGATCGATGTGCGCGCCGGAAACGTTTTCTTTATTCCACCACAATTCCTTTTTGATCCGGTAAACGGAACATTTCCACCACCAGCACCGACACTTGCTAATCCCTTCACCGGATTCCTCCTTGTAGGTGCTGGCGCAGGCGGCATCAACATCATCGATAACGGCATGCAGAACCCGATGGTTCAGCAGATGAACATCGGCGTGCAGAAACAATTCGGCCGCGATTATGTGTTGCGCGTCGACTACCTGCACAACTTCGGCACTCACTTTATTATCGGTCGCACAATTGGCCAGGTGTTTAACCCGGTAGTGGGTGGTCCTGATTTAGTTAAGAATCTGGAATCTAGTGTGAAGACGAAATACGACGGCTTACTGATTGGCTTTGATAAGCGTTTGTCAAAACGAACTCAGTTTCGCCTTGGTTACACGCTCTCCAGAATGTTCAACTACGCAAACGACGATCAGATTCCTTTCTCGAATGGTCCGTTAAATCCACAGAATCTACAGCTCGAATATGGACCAACTCCGAACGACCAGAGGCATAGGTTTACCTTTGCTGGTACGTTTGATGTTCCGTATGGCATCCGACTCTCTCCGATCGTTACGCTGGCTTCAGGAGTGCCAATGGACATCCTGGTGCCAGATGGTAGTCAACGCATTCCGCAGTTGCAGCGCAATGCAGGTGGTCGGCTCTTCCATACAGGCGCCGAGCTGAATGCCTTTATCCAACAAGTCAACGCTGGAGGAGGCTTCAATGGGGACCCGTTGCCGCTGGTTTCCGACAATGCGCGCTTTAATGATCGCTTCAGCTCTGTGGATCTGCGCGTATCTAAGCAATTTAGTCTCGGTGAAACCGTCAGGCTTGAGGCCATTGGTGAGGTATTCAATCTATTCAATGTGACCAATGTGCTTGGTGTATCGAACGTGAACTATTCAGGCTTCAGTAATGTCCTGGTACGAGATAGTAACGATCCGACAAGTGCTGGCTTCCGTCACTCATCGAGTTTTGGACAACCAGTAACTACCGCTGGGGGAGTTTTTGGATCTGGTGGCCCCAGAGCGTTTCAACTAGCAGCCCGTATCACATTTTGATGTAAGACATGTACAAAGTAGCGCGGCCCGCGATCAAATCCAAAAACTAGTGGCACAACAAGAGCAGCTCAAACGACAGATTGGTCTGCGGACTGCGACGGCGTTAATAGTTGGCGAGATCATTGCAGTCGGCATCTTTCTGACACCTGCTGGAATGGCTAAGGCGCTCGGCTCGCCGGCCTTATTGTTAATCGTTTGGTTGGTGGTGGCAGCACTGTCACTATGCGGTGCCCTTTGCTTTGGGGAGTTGGCAGTCAGGTATCCAGAAGCAGGAGGTGGTTACGCATACCTGCGTGAGATATATGGGCCACAGATGGCGTTCCTATTTGGCTGGATGGCTCTCCTTGTGATGGACCCGGGACTCACGGCCGCAATTGCCACGGGCGCTGCGAGCTATATCGGATACGGTTTGCAGTTGTCAGCCTGGGGGAACAAGATTGTTGCGATTGTTTCGATCATTGTTCTCGCGCTGGTAAATATTCGGGGCGTCAAATTAGGGGCATTATTTGTTCGCTGGCTGACAGTTTTGAAAGTTGGATTTCTTGCTTTTGTCGTGCTGTGGGCCTTTGGGAGTCAAAAAGGAGATTGGTCCAACTTCGTTCCCTTTGTTGCTCAACGTCCTGGGTCTAAGCCCTTAATTGAAGCTTTGGCCTCGGGCGTGGTGGGTTCGTTTTTTGCGTTTGCCGGATGGTGGGACGTCAGCAAAGTTACCGGTGAAGTCCGCGATCCTTCCCGCACAATGCCCAAAGCGTTTGTTTATGGGATTTTGATTGTTGCGCTGGTTTATATTTCTACCAGTGCGGTCTTCGCTTATCTTGTTCCGATGCAAAACGTCACTAATGGTCAGGCGTTTGCGGCGCAAGTCGGTGAAGTTTTATTTGGACGAACAGGCGGCCTGATCTTTTCCGGGTTCGTGATTGTTGCAGTATTAGGAAGTTTGGCAGCGATCATTATGTCTGCGCCGCGAGTGTACTTTGCGATGGCGCAAGATGGGTTGTTCTTTCCGGCGGCGGCAAAGATACATCCTCGATACAATACGCCGGCGAGATGTATTGGATTGCAGGCTGTACTGGCTTGCCTTTTAGTCTTGAGTGGTACGTTTGAAGATATCATCTCCTATTTTTTCTTTGTGGTTTTGGTCTTTATCTGGTTGACAGTGTTTGGACTCTTTTTGTTGAGAAGGAAAGACAAACGCGCGCCGGAGTTCGTGACACCAGGCTACCCGTTGACACCGATTGTGTTTTTGATCTTGCTTTTGGTGATGTTGTTCTTGTTGGCGGCGGGTCAGCCGAAGCAATCGTTTCTCGGTGTCGGCGTGGTGTTGTTAGGTGTGCCCGCTTATTATTTGCTATTTAATAGAGACTAGTTCTCTGAGTCTCAGTGCCTTTGTGCCTCTGTGTTACAAAATAGGTCTCGCTTTGGAGGAGTCAATCAATAACACAGAGACACAGAGGCACTGCGACACAGAGGGCGTAAGGATTTAATCATGACTTGGATCAAAACGGTTTCCGTTGATGAAGACGAAGCAGTTCGCAAGGCTTCGGAGAGTCAGCGCCATCTTTACCCAATTGAATACGCAACTCCAGTTCATCCTACGCTGGACGGCCAAAGTGCGGGAATCGTCCAGTCGCACAGTTTGCTTCCTGACACACTGTTTCACGCATTTGCCACGTTCGGTACATTGATGTCACCGGATCTGCCGCTCAAGCGACACCAGCACGAGATGATTGCCACAATGGTGTCGGTAACAAATCGGTGCTTTTATTGAATCGAGTCTCACGCAGAGTTTCTGCGTCGCGTTACCTTAGATGAAGAAATGGTTAAGGCGCTTCAGGAGGACTACACGACTGCGCCAATTTCAGACCAGGACCGTGTGATGTGCGACTACGTCGTGCAGATCACGAAGGACGCCACTCGTATCTCACCCAAAGATCATGAACGCTTACGTGCCGTTGGCTTTGATGACAAAGGCATCCTCCAAATCACGCTAATCGCGTCGTGGTTCAATTACATCAATCGAGTAGCTGATGCGTTAGGCGTGGGACGGGATTAGGCTTCGCAATCTGCCGTAACTGTGGGAAGAATCTGACCACAAAGCCACAAAGCCACTAAGACACAAGAACCTCCATAATTGGAGCAGATTTGTGTCTTCGTGTCTTTGTGCCTTCGTGGTTAAGGGTCGTAACTACCTACACGAGCAGCAACGATCTAAAGTAAAAGGAATTATGTTTTGGTTGGACAAAATCATCCATTTTAGAATGCTCTCGCACTTCAGTAATTAAATAATCTGACTATCTGTTCGGCGGAAAATGTTCAAATCACTTCTAATTGTTCCAATTCTATTGAGCACTATCGCGTTTCCAGCCCACGCCCAAAAGGCTCCGGAGGTACGTAACTACACGAAGAAAGAAATCACCGCGACCATGCAAAAGGTTTTTGCCTGGCAGGTCGAACATCCGGTCGAAATCAATCTAAGAAACAACAACCTCTGGGCCCGCGCCGCGTTCTATACAGGAATCATGTCCGCCTATCGCGCGACGAAGGACAAGCGCTACCTTGATCAGGCGCTGAAGTGGTCCAATGAACGCGACTGGAAACTCGGTGAAAGAACTCGCCACGCCGATGATCAGGTTGCAGGCCAAACGTATCTCGAGCTCTATTTACTACAGAAAGATCCACAGCAGATTGCCAACACCAAAGCTGTACTCGACGCAATGATCGCCGATCCAAAACCCGGTCGCGAAGATTGGTGGTGGTGTGATGCGTTGTTTATGTCGCCACCTGTACTGGCGCGTCTTTACACAGCAACTGGTGATCAGAAATATCTAAAGTTTCTACACACAATGTGGTGGGACTCAACCGATTTTCTTTTTGATCCTGCGGAGAATCTTTATTACCGTGACAAAAACTACATCGGGAAACCAAATGCAAACGGAAAAAAAGTTTTTTGGGCGCGGGGCAATGGGTGGGTGATGGCTGGCACTGTTCGCGTACTGCAACACCTGCCGAAAAGCGATCCGATGCGTAAGCGTTACATCGAACTTCTGCAAAAGATGGCTGCGGCTGTTAGCAAAGTTCAAGGTTCAGATGGGTTGTGGCGACCGAGTTTATTAGATCCACTCGAAGCGCCGGTGCCTGAGACGAGTAGCACAGGCTTCTTTAGTTATGCGATTGCGTGGGGAATTAATCAAGGTTACCTCGATCGCAAGACTTATACGCCCGTTGTTAAGAAAGCGTGGGCTGGTCTCAACAGCGCTGTCCACCCAGATGGAAAATTGGGTTGGGTCCAGCCGATTGGCGCGGCCCCGGCTTCTGTGACGTTCGACATGAATCAGGAATATGGATCGGGAGCGTTTCTACTGGCAGGCAGTGAGATCCTGAAGATGAAGTAAGAGCCTGTTACAGAGAGTTGGCCAGGGCGAGGCCGAGGGACTTGAAGACATCCCTGCAGAAATGATCAGCATTCTTGAATGGAGACCAATCCGTGTTCACTAACAAAAGAAATCTTACACATGCATTCATTTTTGTTTTGTTTTTCGGAACGATTTCGGCAGCGCAACAAACGACTCCACTTATCACTAACGTTGCGCATCGTCACACGACAAGTCTCAACGGCCGCTGGCAGATAATCATCGATCCCTACGAAACCGGCTACTACGATTACCGTTACCAACCGCGTGGCGATGGTTACTTCAAGAATACTAAGCCCGCCAGTCCAAGTGATTTGATCGAATATGACTTTGATACTTCGCAACAGTTGATTGTTCCCGGCGATTGGAACTCACAGGACGACAAGCTGCTCTTTTACGAAGGCACCATCTGGTACAAAAAGTCCTTCAACTATCAAAAGAAGGATCGAACTCGTCAGTTCGTCTACTTTGGCGGCGCGAATTACCAGTCAGATGTTTATTTGAATGGCGAAAAGCTTGGACGGCATGAAGGCGGCTTCACGCCCTTTAATTTTGAGATTACTTCGCTGGTTCGTGAGAAAGACAATTTTCTTGTGGTTAAAGTCGATAACAAACGGCGACGAGATGCCGTTCCCACACTCAACACAGATTGGTGGAACTATGGCGGTATCACACGTGAAGTGACGATCGTGGAAGTCCCCGACGTATTCATTCAAGACTACTTCCTCCAATTAAAGAAAGGATCAACTAATGAGATAAGCGGTTGGGTGAAGCTCAGTGCTGCAAATGCCAATCAACCGATCAACATCGAAATTCCCGAAGCGCAAATCAAACAGTCGGGCACAACTGATGCAAGCGGCAATGCTGCGGTGAGTTTCAAAGCAAATCTGAGTCTCTGGACACCCGAGAAGCCGAAACTTTATGACGTAAAAGTTTCGACAGGTGCAGATTCCGTCAACGATCGCATCGGCTTTCGTAGCATTGAAACGAGAGGATCCGATATTTTGCTGAACGGCAAGCCAGTGTTTTTGCGCGGCATTTGTATACATGAAGAATCGCCGCGGGGTGGTCGCGCCTTCGGCGACGACGATGCGAGAACCCTGCTTACCTGGGCCAAAGAATTGGGCGCCAATTTCGTTCGTCTCGCTCACTATCCACACAACGAAAGCATGACGCGAATGGCCGATGAAATGGGCTTGATGGTTTGGTCGGAGATCCCGGTTTACTGGACCATTCTCTGGGACAATGCGGAAACCTTTGCAAATGCCAGGAATCAGCTCGGTGAAAGCATTACCCGCGACAAAAACAGAGCTTCAGTAATTCTCTGGTCGGTCGCGAATGAGACACCAGTAAGTGACTCTCGTAATAAGTTCCTAAAAGGGTTGATAGATCATGCTCGTTCGCTTGATCCCACTCGTCTCATGACCGCTGCAAACGAGCGTCACTACGAAAATCCTACAACGCAAGTCGTTGATGACCCCCTGGGTGAGTATCTCGATGTGCTTGGGTGCAATGAATATGTTGGTTGGTACGACGGCGTACCCGGAAAGGCGGATGGGTTGACGTGGAAAGTTACGCTCAACAAACCATTAGTGATTAGTGAGTTTGGCGCTGATGCATTGTTCGGACATCACGGAGATAAGAACGCAAGATGGACAGAGGAGTATCAAAAAGATTTGTACGAACATCAAATCGCGATGCTGAGAAAGATTCCCTCACTGCGCGGCATCGCGCCCTGGATTCTCACTGACTTTCGTTCGCCACGACGTCCGCTACCAGGGATTCAAGACTTCTACAATCGCAAGGGATTAGTTTCGAGTCGTGGAGACAAGAAGCAAGCCTTCTATGTTTTGCAGAATTATTACAGGGAATTGATCAACCAAGGGAAGTAGTCGTTACACAGCAACCGCAGTTTGCACAAAAAGTAAGATACCACCCGCTTCAGAAACTGTGCGAAAACTCGGAACGGAAAAGAAACCTAACCACAAAGACCCAAAGACACTAAGGCACAAATTTAACTCTTAAAGGGCAGTTTGTGTTTTTGAGTCTTTGTGTCTTGGTGGGTAAGGTCTACATTCAG
>JBKPQV010000276.1:0-5074 GCA_046734235.1 Acidobacteriota bacterium | reverse complement strand
GTCCAAGGGTACTAACAAATAAGGTACCAAAGCAGGCAGAAGAGATTGAAGAACTAATGCTTAGGTAAAAGATCTATTTGTCATTGGTCATTTGACATTTTTCATTTGAGATTTTTCAGACGCTCCGCGCGGCGAATGTGTCCGATATGCTTTAGCTTGTCGGCGTATGAGTTTCGAGTTTTGAGTTTCAAGTTTCGAGTTTGTATAGGCCGACAAGCTAAAGCATATCGGACACTTTGGTAGCGCGGAGCGTCTTAAAAATGAGAAATGATAAATGGAAAATGACCAATAGATCTTTTTACCTGGACAGTTCCAACACGGCTGCAAAGACTCCCTCAACCACCATTGCCATCCTCGTGTAATCGAGTTTCTCGGGCGTGTCCTGTTCCGTGTGGTAGTTAAGGTTTCGATAAAACGCAGTGTCGGTGATCATTACCGCGTTATAACCATTTGCCCAGTAGCTCTTTTGGTCAGAGAAATCAATGCCGGGAATGAAGCTGGGTGCGCTGATTGAATAGACCGGCAACGGAGCTGCTGCGCGCATCGCCACCTTCACCCTGCGCGCCAGCAAACCATCTCCAACACGCCCAACGACACTGATGAAATTTCCCCGAGATGGATAGAACGCCTGGAGTAACGCTGCAGGAAAGTGTTGACTGTTTGGCGCGTCGCTGAAATAGCCAATCATTTCCAAACTCATCATTGCTCGCACTTTCACGTTTTCTTTTCGCAGTGATTCCGCATGAATCACGCTTCCCATGCCGTTCGTGCCAAAGAATGGTGGCTCCTCAAGAGTGAATGCAACGAGCTCGACGCGCATTGTTAATTGCCTTTGGCTCAAGAGTCGCGCGAGTTCAAGCAGTCCTGCTACGCCACTTGCGTTATCGTCAGCGCCTGGTAAAGCCCCAGCCGCATCGTAGTGTGCGCCGACCACAATTCGATCCGCAGTCTCTGGACCAAACCGCGCTATGACGTTGCGGTACGACTTGCCTTCGATTCGGTAAGGTTGTTCAAGAACAGTAGCACCTAATTGCAAAAACTCACTCCTGATATAGGCTGCTGTGAGATCCAGATTTTCGATATGACTAACGTCGCGAGGAGTTAGGTCAACCGAAAGTTTTCGAACATGCGCTTCAAGTCTGGCAGGCTCTACCGTGCGTTCGACACTGGCTCTCGGGTTAGAGAGTAAGGGTTGAGTCAGCCAAAACCATATGACGATTAAGATGAGAATGAAGCCGGCGATTAAGTAGAACATCAGGCTGATAATACGTCGGCGCAGCTGTTTCTGTTCTTGCCACTGGGATTCGACTGAGGTGAGATTCACAGTTTCGACTTTACCAGCCGGTTGCGAACAGGCCCATAGCGCTTTTCAGTCCGCAATGTTGATATTTATCGTAAGCGCGAGCCGCTCGTGCGCGTACCTGTTCTCCATTCTCCCTGGCGATCCAACCATCAATTGCGGCCGAGAGGACGTACGCTTCTGGAGCCATGAGGTTTGTGGTCCAAAGCAGAGGATTAGCCCCGGTGGATTGCAGTGGTTGTGAGAAAAACTGCTTGCTGGCACAGGCGAGAATGATTGTTTGCCGTTGTCGAGTGTCACGTTGCTGGGGTGATTTAGTTAATTTGAAGTCCATAAGACCATCGTGGCCGACGTAGGCGATGAGTTCAGAGCTACCATGAGTGTCGAATTCTTTACTACCAGCAGTGATTTTGTCGCCAGGTTCTCCGGCAGCTGCGGCGAGGAAGTCGTTAGTTGCTTTTGCGATCTCCTTGCCTTGATAAGCATCCGCTACAAGGAACAGTTCTCGACTGCGATGTTTGAACACGCAGCGTTCCAGAATCCCATCCTTTGGGTTTGCTGTTGCTGAGAGTAATTGCCAGTCGCGGTTTTTTGAGAAGAAAGTCTTCACACCAAACGCCGCGCCCCAGTAGAGATTTGTTTTGGGGTTGTCGCCATTACCGAGAGTTGCGGAAACCGGGACAATGCCCTGGTTGATGTTGTCGGCAAGCGCAACGAAGACGTGGATAACAGGGACTTTGTTTACTGCTGCTTGTTGTGGAGGGGACGGTGCTTTTGGCTTGAGGGCAACCGGTGCTGAATTGCCACTACGGCAGTTGATTGAAATAGCTGCAGTTAATAGGAAACACAGATAGCCAATCGTGCGACGGCGAGGCATGCGTAATAGACCCCGCCGAAGAGAAAAAAGTTCCAGGAGGCTAGTGGCGGCGCTTTGATTGGCGTGGACGAGGTTTGCTGAAATCCAGTTGATCTCGTGGAATGTGTTCCCACTCCCAGATCGGAGAGGTCCCCCCAGGCAATATCCATAACCACACCTGGAGTTCATTCCGGTATCCGCCGTCGATCATGATAATTCTGCTTGGGTTAACCCCTCGAACTTTTACTAAATAATCTTTCGCACGTTTCAAGCGGTCACTCGCTTCGTTGGGAAACGTTCGCCGACCTGCATAAGCAACGATGTGAGCGAAGTAGGACTTGTCGCAATTTTGGATCTGGATCGCAAAGTTATCTAGTCGCGCTTTTTCGTCTTCAAATTTGATGTCGCCGTAAATATCGAACTTCTCAATTAGAGGGGGTGGAAGTTCTACCTCGATGGTCTTTTCCGCGGTATCGCGGCACGAGGTCGTTACACCGATGACTTCAACTGTCACGTTTATCGTCTGTCCACCTAAACCTGCAGTATCAATTGTGATCGAAGGAGAGTTGTCACCAGAGGTGATTGTGCCAGCGGAGACTGTCCATTTGAATGAGAGTTTAGCTGCAGGGATCGTCGCTGATAATTCGGCGGTGATTTTTATCGGTGTTCCAGGAGCGATCTTTGAAAGGCTGTTTAATTTAACAATGGAGCATTGCGCTGAGGTGCGAGTCGAGACTGCAACACAAAAAGTGACGAATATCAGCATCATCCCGAACGCTTTCATGGCGGTGGAACAATAGTCAAAGGAGTTGCCGGGAGTAAAGGTTTAGGCCAAAAACGAGATAGTAGTTGGCGCTGAGATTGGTACGTTCTGAGGAAACTGGTAGTCGCGCTATTTGACAGGATAACAGAATCGACAGGATCGAAAGAAAGACTGTTGAGGCGCCTTCTCACGAACAGCCGAGGACAAAACAGCCAATCAAATCCTGATAATTCTTTAATCCTGTCAGACTAACTAACAAGGCAATGAGCGGACTATTTGACAGGATAAACAGAATTGACAGGATCGAAAGAAAGACTGTTGAAGCGCCTTCTCACGAACACCCGAGGACAAAACAGCCAATCAAATCCTGAAAATTCTGTAATCCTGTCAAACTAACTAACAAGGCAATGAGCGGACTATTTGACAGGATAAACAGAATTGACAGGATCGAAAGAAAGACTGTTGAAGCGCCTTCTCACGAACAGCCGAGGATACAACAGCCAATCAAATCCTGATAATTCTTTAATCCGGTCAAACTAAACGACCAGGCACCTACGTAGACAACTCGGCAACGATCTCTTTCACTGCAGCGCGTGCAATTTCAACTTCCTCTGGTTTGAAAGAAACGGCTCCTACTACTGCGTGACCCCCACCTCCGTATCGCTCACAAATCTTCGCAATATTGTGGGTACGCGGTTTTGGTGCCCAGGGGTTTGAGCCGACTGAGATTTTTGTTCGTTGTGGTCCACGAGTTAAGGCCACTGAGTAAGTCGTTTCTGGGTAGAGGTAGTAAGGTATGAACTTATTGAATCCTTCGTAGCCCTCATCAATTAGATCAAACTGGACCACGGCATTCGTGCAAGAAGCTTTCCGTTGTACTACTTCGAGGGTTTCGAGATGCAATTGCAAGATCGGCTTGAAACGCTTTTGCACTTCTTCGCTGGTCGCCACCTCTTCCAACGACTTCACCGTCAGCTCGCGAATAATTTGATCGATAAACGAGTCGTCAGGATCAGCTTCAATCACTTGCATCAATTGCAATGCAGGCTCTTTCAGTTCGACGCATTGAGCGGGTGACGTGTACAAAGCGCCATCGATGATGTGTGCCCAGTGGACCAACGACTCGATAGGCCCGACATTAAAGCCAAATCGTTCGTGTGCGACATCGGCAATAAACTCTGTGCACGACTTGCGAGTCGGATCCAGAAATTTCTTGCCAGATTGATCTAAACGGAAATGGGCTTCATCTTCGGGCGTGAGGAATGCGGATTCATGGTGATCAAACCACCAGGTCAACTTTTCCGAGGCGGCATATTTAAAATCGACGATTGCATTCTCATCGGAATCCAAAAGACTCGTGTCAAAGAGATTACCGGGGCGATGAAGCAAGCCCGCGTAATTAACCTCGGCGTCAGGGTGAATGCGTTCCTTGTAGAAGCGAGTAAAGGTGGCGGCAGAAGCCACACCATCAAAGCAATGACCGTGATAAAGAAGGCGAAGTTTCATATAGGTTACCAAAAGAGCGCGACATATTAGCAACCGACTTGGAATGGCGCAAAGGACGGGGCCGAGTGGGCGAGTGGGAGACGGGGCGAGTGGGAGAAAACTTATTGGTCATTTTCCATTTTCCATTTCTCATTTTCCTTTTTCAGACCCTCCGGGCGGCGTAGTGTCCGATATCCTTTAGAGGCGTTTACAAAAATCAACTCTTGGGGCGCAGAAGTCGCGGTAGCGTCGGGTCGCCTCGATTCTGTGCCCTAAGTTCATTATGCGACCCGACGCGACCGCGTGACGGTACCGACTTCTGCGCCCCAAGAGCTAGTTTTGCAAACGCCTCTAGCTTGTCCGGCTCGGCAACAATTTGGAACTAACTAATACCGGCGGGAATCTTTGGCGAGACCGACAAGCTAAAGCATATCGGACACTACGCCACCCCAAAGGTCTGTAAAATGGAAAATGAGAAATGGAAAAATGACCAATAAGGTTTTTGATCGCCCCGTCGCCCACTCGCCACGTCGCCCACTCGCGATTGGGCTAATTCTTACAGGGCTGGATTAGGCCGGCGCTTATTGGTGAAACCTTCGAGGCGATGAACTTGTCGACCTCATCTTCGATCAACTCGCCGTTGACAACAAAGGCCTTCTCGGTCAGTACG